>DATFVB010000206.1 GCA_035260525.1 Thermoanaerobaculia bacterium | reverse complement strand
GCTGCTGACGGACGACTCGGTCGCTCCGGCGCTCGCCCGCCGCCAGCTCTCCCGCGCGTCGGCCGACCTGCGCGAGAATCTCTGAACCGCTCCGGCGGCGTGGGGGGGCTGATGGCCGACAAGGCCTCGGGATTCTTCTCCAAGATCAAGCGCGGGCTCTTCATGACGCACACCGAGATCCTCGAGAAGATCGAGGGGGCGGTCAAGGAGAAGCTCGGCTACGACGCGTCCGTGCTGGAGACCCTGGAGGAGGCGCTCATCGCGGCCGACGTCGGCGCGGAGACGGCGGGGACGCTCGTGGCCGGCGTCGCCGCGCGCGCGCGCCGCTACCGGCCCGAGGACCTTCCGAAGCTGCGCGTGCTCCTGAAGGAGGAGATCGACGCGCTGCTCGCGACCGCCCCGACCGAGCACGTCCCCGAATCCCGGCCCGAGATCGTGTTCATCGTGGGAGTGAACGGGACGGGGAAGACCACGACGGCGGCCAAGCTCGCGGCGCGCGACATCGCGGCGGGGCGGAGGGTGATCCTCGCCGCCGCCGACACGTTCCGGGCGGCGGCGATCGAGCAGCTGCAGACGTGGGGCGACCGGATCGGTGCGCCCGTCATCAAGCATTCCGAAGGATCGGACCCCGCGGCGGTCGTGCACGACGCGATCGCGGCCGCCCGCGCCCGTAAGGCCGACGTGCTGTACGTCGACACCGCCGGACGCCTCCACACGAAATTCAACCTGATGGAGGAGCTCGCGAAGATGCGCCGGGTGGCGGGGCGGGAAGTCGCGGGCGCCCCGCACCGCAGCCTCCTCGTCCTCGACGCCACGACCGGGAGCAACGGCCTGGCGCAGGCGAAGCGGTTCGTCGAGGCGGCCGGCGTCACCGGCGTCGTCCTGACCAAGCTCGACGGAACCGCCAAAGGAGGGGTCGTGCTCGCGATCCTTCGGGAGCTCGGGATACCGGTCGTCGCCGTCGGCGTCGGGGAGGGCCAGGACGACCTCGTGCCCTTCGACGCCCGCGACTTCGCGGCGGCCCTGCTGGACGGATGAAGACGGACGACGAGACGTGGATGCGCCGGGCGCTCGCGCTCGCGGAGAAGGGGCGCTGGTCCACCTCGCCGAACCCGATGGTCGGCGCCGTCCTCGTGAGGGGAGGACGCTTCGTCGCGGAGGGCTGGCACCGCCGCGCGGGAGAGCCGCACGCGGAGATCGAGGCGCTCGCGGCCGCCGGGGGACGCGCGAAGGGCGCCACGCTCTACGTGACGCTCGAGCCGTGCGCGCACCAGGGGCGCACGGGGCCCTGCGCCGATGCGATCGTCCGCGCCGGCATCCGCCGCGTCGTCGCGGCGCGCCGCGACCCGAACCCCCGGGTCGCGGGGCGCGGCTTCCGCCGGCTCCGCGCGGCGGGGATCGAGGTCGAACACGGCGTGCTCGCCCGCGAATCGGCGCTCCAGAACGAGCGGTACGACGTCTGGATCACCCGCGGCCGTCCCTTCGTCCTCGCGAAGGTCGCCGCCACGCTGGACGGCCGGATCGCCGATTCCCGGGGGAAGTCCCGGTGGATCAGCGGGCCGGCGGCGCGGCGTCGCTCCCTCGAGTGGCGGGAGGAGTTCGACGCGATCGTCGTCGGGGCCGCGACGGCGGAGCACGACCGCGCGCGGCTGACTCGCCGGCTCGGATGGAACCGGACGACGCCGCATCGCCGCATCGTGCTCGACGGCGCGTTCCGCGTCCCCGAGGCGCTTCCGATCTTCCGGGGAACCGGCGCGGAGATCTGGACCTCTTCGCGGGGGGACGCGGCGAAGGAACGGCGCCTCGCTTCCCGCGGCGTTCGCGTCGTGCGGCTGCGGCGCGCGCGCCGCGGAAGGGGAATCGACCTCGCCGCGGCGCTCGCCCGGCTGGGCGCCGAAGACGTCACCGGGCTCATCGTCGAAGGAGGCACGCGGACGCTGACGGAGTTCCACGCCGCGGGGCTGATCGACCGCTGGGCGATCATCCTCGCTCCGAAGCTCCTCGGGGGCGCCGGCGCCTGGCCGATTCTCGGCGGCCCGGGCGTTCCCCTGGCGAAGGCGCCGGCGCTCTCCGGCATGACGGCGTCGGCGCTCGGCCCGGACCTGCTCGTGACGGGGAGGACCCGGAATTGAAGGGGGAGGCGTAACGTGTTTTCCGGCATCGTCTCCGCCACCGGCCGCGTCGATCGGATCGACGTCTCGCCCGCGGGAGCGCGCCTGGCCGTGCGTCCGCCGGCGCGTTTCGGGCGCTTTCGGCGCGGGGAGAGCATCTCCGTGTCGGGGGTCTGTCTCACCGCGCTCGCCGGCTCCGCGCTGTTTCGCGCGGATCTCTCGCCGGAGACCCTCCGGAAAACGACCCTGGGAGAGCTCCGAAACGGGGACGCCGTCAACCTGGAGCGTGCCGTGCGCCTCGCGGACCGCCTCTCCGGCCACCTCGTCTCGGGGCACGTCGACGGGATCGCTCGGGTCGTCTCCGTCGAGCCGGAAGGGGACTCCTGGATTTTCCGGTTCGCGGTCCCGCGCGCGCTCGGCCGTTACGTGATCGAGAAGGGATCCGTCGCCCTCGACGGGATTTCGTTGACGGCGATCGGCGTGCGGGGAGGCCGCTTCTCGGTCGCGGTGATCCCGCACACGTTTCGCGCGACGACGCTCCGCGGCCGCCGGCCCGGCTCGCGGCTCAACTTCGAGGCCGACATGATCGCCCGCTGGGTCGAGTCGCTGCTCCGACGATGATCGTCTACGAAGGGTCGGCGCCGGCCGCCGTGCGGCGAGGCGAGTTCCATCCCTTCGCCGGCGCTCGCGGCCGCGTGCGCGCGCTCCCGTATCCCGGCTACGACGCGCCGGGCGGCGATCCGTGGCGCGGGACGTACCGGCGGCCGGGGGAGATCGCGACCGCCGCGGGTCCGTCCTCGCCCGATGCGTGGTCGGACGCATTCGCGCGCGCGGCCGCCGGGAGGATCCTCGTCGGGCCCGCCGCGCCCGCCGAGCCGGTGTACGGCGCGGCGGCGGCCGCGGTCGAGGCCGCGCGGCGGCTCGGGCGCGCATCGGTCCTCGTCGAGACCGCCGACCGCGCCACGAACGAGATCGCCGCGGGGCCCGACCTCGCGCGCGTCGTCGTGTGGGACGGAACGCTCGCCGCGGACGAGTTCTGGGAACGGTTCGCGGGGGGCGCCCGGCCCTCCGGAGTGGCGCTGCCGTGGATTCCCGGCTGGACGGGGGAGGAGGACTTCCTCGCCGCCTTCTTCGGAGCGGCCGCCGGCTCGGGAGCGGCGTTCGCCGCCGGATTCCCTCTCTCGGGAGACGGAGCTTCCCGCGCCGCGATCCACGGCGATTTCGCGGCGCGCCATCCGGACCGCGCCGACGCGTTCTTCGACGCCGTCCATCATCGCGACTGGGATCGGGGAACCGACGAAGCGAGGTCGCGATTCCGGGCGCTCGCGGCTCGCGCCGGCATTCCCGCGCGCATCCCGCCCCTCGTCGGGAGGCGGGATTTCGAGGCGAACGCGCGGCTGGCCGACGCGTTCGAGAGCGAGGCGGAGGCGGGGGAGGAGCCGCGCGCCTCGGCGCTCCTCGCCGCGGCCCGCCGGGTCGAAGATTTCGACCGCGACGTGGCCGACCTCGAGCGGGAAGGAAACCTTCGCATTCTCTGGCCGCCCGACTCTCCCGAGGCGCGCCTCGCCCGAGCCGTCCTCGCCGGAATCGCCCGGTGACCCCCGCCGGCCTCTACGTCCACGTCCCGTACTGCGTGCGCCGGTGCTCCTACTGCACCTTCGTGCTCACGACCGATTTCTCGAGCCGCGACCGCTATCTCGAAGCGCTCCGCCGGGAGGCGGAGCTCGTCGCGCCCGAGGCGGGCGGGGCGGGTTTCGACTCGCTCTATCTCGGCGGCGGGACGCCGTCGACGGTTCCGCCGAACCTCCTCGCCGCGCTTCTGGCCGACCTGCGGGCGGCCTTCGAATTCGAGGACGGTTCGGAGATCACGATCGAGGCGAACCCGGACGATGTCACGGACGCCGCGGCGGCCGCGTGGCGGGAGGCCGGCGCGACCCGGGTGTCGCTCGGCGTCCAGTCGTTTCGCGACGAGGAGCTTCGGGCGATCGACCGGATCCACACCGGCGAGGACGCCGCGCGCGCGATCGATCGGCTCGCGTCGGCCGGACTCGCGATGTCGGCCGATCTGATGATCGGCATTCCCGGGCAGGAGCGCGGAGGACTGCTCGCCGACGTCTCCCGGCTCGCCGCCGGCCCGGCCGGCCACGTCTCGATCTACATCCTCGAGCTCGACAAGGCGAAGCGGATCGCGGAGGACCGCCGCCTCCATCCCGGGCGCTATCTCACCGACGACGCGCAGGCGGACGCGTATCTCGACGCCGGCCGTCTCCTGTGCGACGCCGGCTTCCGCCACGACGAGGTGTCGAACTGGTCCCGGCCGGGGTCGGCGGCCCGCCACAACGCGAAGTACTGGCGGCGCGTTCCCACGCTCGGCCTCGGGGTCGGCGCCCACGAGCTCTGGGACGAGCGCCGAAGGGCGAACACGGCGTCTCTCGGCGCCTACCTCGACGCGATCGCGCACGGCCGCCGCCCGACGGTCGCCGATCGGGCGATCGACGATGTCGAGCGCGAGCGGGAGGAGATCCTGCTCGCGGCGCGCACGCGCGAGGGGATCCCGGCGGAGCGGATCGAGTCGTGGCTCGCCGAACGCGGCGACGCCGCGCTCCGCGAGGACTGGCCGCGCTGGATCGACGCCGGGTTGATCGAGCGGCGCGGCGAGCGTTACGCGCTCACCGAGCGGGGGTTTCTCGTGTCGAACGAGATCCTGTTCCGGTTCGTGTAGCGGTCTTTTTGTTTTGAAAATGGGCGAGTAGCGCCTCATCTCTCTCCGAACCAGGATTCGAGATCAGCCCACGCGCGCCACCGCGATGGCTTCCTTACCCGCCAGCGTTCGACGAGCCTCAGCCCACCGGAGATCAGTTCGTCATCGTTCTGACCAAATCGCATCACGGCGCGCTCGACCAGTTCTGACGAAACCAGCAGAAACGGCGTCAAGGCGGCCTCGCGCCCTTCGCTCGTCAGGAGCGGCCGAAAAACAAGACGAAGAGCCGAAAGCTGCATGCTTACAAGGCCAATGTCGTGACACACATTGAGGGCGGTCCCCCCGAACGCTCGTCCGCAAGACGACGCGCTCGCAATTTCGAAGGCACGCGCCACCCGGTCAGAGGCTTTCGGCGGAAGAAGAGGGAGGACGAAATGATCCACGCGGGCCTGCCATATCGAGATGGTGACGTTGCTCCGATCCTCTCCCCGGGGTAAGGCTGTCTCGCCGATCACTCCAAGGTCTGCAGATGTCGGCGGTAGGGTTCGGTCGGCTGAACGAATGGCGTTTCGTATTCTGCGGGCCGCGGCTTCAAAATCACGTTCGGCCAACGCGATGCCTTCGGTGACAACCGATGCCTCCGTTTCGCCGCTGGCAGCATATTCGAGCAACACGCGCGCCAGATGCTGCTCGCACCGAGCCTGGCTGTTTGCCGTGACCTCGCACTCCGCGATTGCAGTGCTGACGAACTGCGGAGTCGGTGTGCCGATTGCGATTGCGTCCAAGAGCTTTTCGGGTGCCGTCGGGGCTGCCGGCCGAACCGTGATCCCTTGGGCGGCGGTGATGGCGATTCCCGTGACGGCAAAAGCCGCGATGATCCTGCAGGTCATCGGGGGAATTCTATGCGTCCACGCGAAAACCGCCGTGCGATTTCACCCAACCTCAGGCGCGGGGAGGCGCGAGCCCGGCGGGATGCGGGCGCCCGAGCCCGCGGCCGCGGCGTACCGGGGCGTACGTTAAGGCCGCGGGTCGCGGCGCACGCGCCCGCCCGGCTCGATGCATCGCCGCGCCCCTCCCGCGGCTTCGCTCGCTAAATGAAGAGGGGCGCGAGCACCAGCGTAATGGTCGAGAGGAGCTTGATGAGGACGTGCAGCGACGGCCCCGCCGTGTCCTTGAAGGGGTCGCCGACCGTGTCGCCGACGACCGCGGCCTTGTGGGCTTCGGAACGCTTTCCGCCGTAGATTCCCATCTCGATGTACTTCTTCGCGTTGTCCCACGCGCCGCCGGCGTTGTTCAGGAACGTGGCCATCAGGATCCCGGCGATCGTGCCGACCATCAGGAAGGAGGCCACGGTCTCGGCGCCGATCCCGAGGAACCGGAAGAGGATCCCGACCGCGATCGGCATGCCCACCGCGAGGAGGCCGGGGAGCACCATCTGCTTCAACGCGCCGCGGGTGACGATGTCGACGGTGCGGCCGTAGTCGGGTTTCTCGGTGCCGGCGAGGATGCCCGGCTTCTCCTTGAACTGCGCCCGAACGTCGTTGATCACGAAGTAAGCGGCCTTGCCGACCGCGCGAATGCAGAGGGCCGAGAAGAGGAAGACGAGCATCGCGCCGAGGAGCCCGCCGATGAACACCTCGGGCTTGCTCATGTCGACGTGGAGGCGTTCGGTGACGCCGAGAAGCCCCTTCTGGCGCATGAGCTCGGTCGCGTCGTCGAGGTAGGCCGAGAAGAGCAGGAACGCCGCGAGCGCCGCGGAGCCGATCGCGTATCCCTTGGTCAGGGCCTTCGTCGTGTTGCCGACCGCGTCGAGGCGATCCGTCTTCTTGCGGATCTCCTCCGGCTGCTGCGACATCTCGACGATGCCGCCCGCGTTGTCGGTGATCGGGCCGAAGGTGTCCATCGCGAGAATGTACGCGGCGGTCGAGAGCATTCCCATCGTCGCGACCGCGGTGCCGAACAGCCCCGCGTGAGCGATCCCCGAGGCCCGCCCGACGTAGTAGCTCGCGATGATCGCGATCGAGATGACGACCACCGGAAGCGCGGTACACTCGAAACCGACGGCGATCCCCGTGATGATGTTCGTCGCGGGGCCGGTCTGCGAAGCCTCCGCGATCTCGCGCACCGGACGGTACTTGTACTCCGTGTAGTACTGCGTGATGTAGACGAACGCCTGCGACGTCAGGATGCCGATGACGCCGCAGATCAGGAAGTGCCACCAGGCCGCGGGAGCCTCCGCGGTGTTCAGGAGCCAGCGGGTCGTGAAGGCGAACCCGGCCATCGCGAGGAGGGCGGTGACGTAGTAGCCGCGGTTCAACGCGACCATCGGATCCACGTCTTCCTTCGTCTTCACCACGAGAACGCCGATGATCGACGCCACGATCCCGAAGGCGCGCGCGACCAGCGGGAAGAGCACGCCGCCGAGGCCGAAATAGGGCCAGAGGGCGACGCCGAGGATCATGGCGCCGATGTTCTCGGCGGCCGTCGATTCGAAGAGGTCGGCGCCGCGGCCCGCGCAGTCGCCGACGTTGTCCCCGACGAGGTCCGCGATCACGGCCGGGTTGCGCGGATCGTCCTCGGGAATACCCGCCTCGACCTTGCCGACGAGGTCGGCGCCGACGTCCGCCGCCTTCGTGTAGATGCCTCCGCCCACCTGGGCGAAGAGCGCGACGAACGAGGCCCCGAACCCGTAGCCGACGATCAGGAACGGTATCCGCTTCGGATCCTCTCCCATCGCGCGCAGGACCGCGAAGAGGCCCCCGACGCCGAGCAGCGACATCGCGACCACGAAGAGGCCGGAGACCGCTCCCGCGCGCAGCGCCGTCTGGAGGGCGCCGTTCAACGACGTTCTCGCCGCCGACGCCGTGCGGATGTTCGCCCGGATCGAGACCCACATTCCGACGTAGCCGGCGATCAGCGAGCACGCGGCCCCGAGGATGAACGACACGGTCGTCGTCGCGGCGAGCTGCATGTCTCCCTTCGCGTAGGCGTACAGCACGAAGATCACCGCCGCGAGGACGAGCGCGAGCGACGCGATCGTGCGGTTCTGACGCCGCATGAACGCCTCCGCGCCCTCCTTGATGGCGTCCGAGATGGCTTTCATCGCGGGAGTGCCGGTGTCGCGCTTCAGGACCCAGCGCGCGAGGCCCCAGGCGAACACGAGCGCGCCCCCGGAACACAGGAAGATGATCGGCATTTCCCAGGTCATTCTCTGCTCCTCAAAAAACGAGCCCGCCGTGCGGGCCCGTCAAACTTGCGTTGCCGTAACCGGGAAAGGGTCTAGCGGACGGGCACGGGCTCCATGACGATGCCGATCTTCACGCCTTCTTCGGCGTTCTCCTTGTATCCCGTCGAGTTCCGGACGGCGTCCATGACGTTCATCGTCTCGCCGTAGTTCGCGGTGTCGTCGACCGAGAAGAAGACGACCTTCTCCCGGCGATTTTCGAGGATCTGCCCGAGTTGAGTCACGAGGGCCGTCTGCGTCATCTCCTGCTTGTTGAGGAAGATCTTCTTGTCGGCCGTGTAGGAGACGACGAGCTGGTCCGGAGGCGGCGCGGACGGGGTCGCCGACGGGGGCGCCTTCGGGGGGATGGTCGCGTTGTAGCCCATCTGCGTCATGGGCTGGATCACGATGAAGATGATGAGGAGGACGAGGCACACGTCGACGAGCGGGGTGACGTTGATCTCGCTCCGGACGTTGCCGACTTTTCCCATTTCCATAAGCGGTTCTCCCTCGCGCGTTCCCGATTACTGGCCGGGCTTCTGCTTCTTGTCGGTGATGAGCCCGACGTTCTCGAAGCCGGCGTCCTTCGCGATGCGCATCACGTCGCGAACCTGCTTCCACGAGAGGCGCGTGTCCGCCTTGATGACGACGGGCCGGGTCGAATTGCGCTGGTAATCCTCGTCGAGTTGTTTCTCGAAATCCGGGCGGGAGTAGATGTTATCGCCCAGGTCGTCATGGATCCCGAGAATCGGCGGGTTGCCGTATTTCACGTTGAGGACGATCTGCTTCTGGTCCTCGGGCTTCTTCGAGGGCTGGGCGGTCTGCGGCAGCGTGATGTCTCCGGTGCCGAGCATCGGAGTCACGACCATGAAGATGATCAGCAGCACGAGACAGACGTCCACGAGCGGCGTGACGTTGATCTCGCTCCGGATGTTTCCCTTGTCCCCACCGAGGTCCATGGATCCCTCCCTTGGTCCGCCGGGCCTACGAGGCCCGGGCCGCTCCCTGCTTCTTGACGAAGTAGTCGAGGAGCTCCGACGCGGAGTTCGACATCTCGACCTGGAAGCGCTCGATTTTGTTCATGAAGAAGTTGAACATCCACACCGCGGGAATGGCGACGAAGAGGCCGGCCGCCGTCGTCCAGAGGGCCTCGGCGATGCCGCCCGAGACGCTCGCCAGGTTTCCGCCGCCGCCCTTCGAGATGCCCTCGAAGGAGTGGATGATGCCGACGACCGTTCCGAAGAGCCCGATGAACGGCGCGGTCGTCGCGATCGTGGCGAGACCGCCGATGCCGCGCTTGAAGTCCGCCGTCACCATGAGGGCCTCGCGCTCGACGGCGCGCTTGCCGGCCTCGACGACGTCGTGTCCGGGAACGTTCATCGTGCCGGCCTGGACCTCGTACTGGAACTCGTAGAGGCCGGCCGAGACGACGCGCGCGAGGTGGCTGTCCTTGTATTTCTTCGACTCGGCGATCGCCCCCGCGATGTTGTCCTGCTTGAGGAACGTCGTGACCTGCCGCGCGAAGATGAGGGACTGCTTCTTCGCTTTCCCGAAGGTGATCAGCCGCTCGATCATCACGGTGATGGAATAGATGGACAACGCTCCCAGGATGATCACCACCGATCGGGCGATCCAGCTCATCGAGTTCCAAATTTCCAACATGATTAAAAAATCCTCCTCATCTTAATGCGCACACGCGACAATCAATGCAGCTGGAAGTTGACCGTGACCGTGAGGTACACGGAGACCGCCCGCCCGCCCAGCGTGGCGGGCCGGTAGGTCCAGTGAGACACCGCGCGCTCGGCGGCGGCGTCGAGAAGCGGATTGACCGATTTCAGCACCTTCACGTCCGAAACCGTGCCGTCCGCGGTGATGATCGCCTCGAGGATCACGACGCCCTGCATGCGCGCCTTCCTCGCCGGCTCGGGATAAACGGGCTCGACGCGTTCCTTCAGGATCGGCGCCTTCACGTCGCCGCCGACGCGGAGCGGTGCGCCGGGGGTGGTGCCGGTGCCTCCCGGCGTCCCGCCGATCACCCCGCCCACGACGCCGCCGGGAACGCCCCCTTCGACGCCTCCCTCGACTCCTTCGCCGGGTGTCTGGACGGGCTCGGGCGCGGGGAGGGGCTGCGGGATGACGTCCGGTATGACGGTGGGCGACATCACGCGCTCCGTGACCTGCGGCGTCGGCTTCGGCTGCGCCTTCTGCGGCGCGGCTTTCGGCGCCGGAGGAGGCGGGGGAGGAGGCGGCGGCGGAGCCGCCGCGTAGAACTGCACCGGGATCGGCGGCTCGGGGACGTCCTCCACGAACCAGAGCGAGGCCGCGACGACGGTCCCGATCACCAGACCGTGGATGATCACCGAGAGGAAGAACGTCAGCGGTTTCTTGCCGGTGCCCTTCCGGCGCTTCGATTCGATGAGCTGGTTTTCGAACATGGCCTTATTTCCCCGACGCGCCCTTGGCCGCCTTTTCGGCGGCCTTCTTCTTGTTGAGCTCGATCGCCTTGTTCCGGTACTCGTCGGCCTTCGCGACGTCCTCGGCCGCTTTCTGCGGGTCGCTCGTCTGCTCGAGCTTCGCCTGCTCGCGGTAGAGAAGGTTGATGAACGCGAGGGCTTCCGTGTAGTTCGGGTCGATCGCGAGCGCCTTGTTTTCGGCGTCGATTCCCTCCGTGATCACCTGCTGCCGCTGCTCGTCGGTCAGGTCGGGATAGTTGTGCGCCTTGTCCCAGGCCTGCGCGCCGATCGTCTCGAAGGTTTCCTTCTTCGGACCGGTGATCCGCATCGCCTCTTCCATCATCCGGACGCCGTTCGGAAAATCCGCCTTCTGGAAATAGAGGTTGGCCATCGTCTCCTTGGCCTTGGCGTCTTCGGGGTGCTGCTGGCTGTAGGCCTGGAAGAAGGCGAGCGCGTCGTCCACGCGTCCGGAATTCAGGTACATCGTCACGAGATACTCGGGCGCCTTCTTGTCGTCGGGAAACGCCTCGACGTATTTCCTGAGATAGTCGATCGCCTTCTGCGCGTATTCGAGGTCCTTCGGATGCTTCGAGCCCGGCTGGTACATCCCCATGTACGCGAGCCCGATGTTCTTGTAGATCTTCTTCTCGCCGGGGTCGAGCTCGAGCGCCCGGTTGTACTTGGCGAGCGCCGTGTCGTACTTGCCGACGCGGAAGAGCTCGTTGCCCGCCCGGATCTCGCTTCGGGACTGGAACTTGTTGCACCCCGCGGTGGCGAGCAGGATCGCCAGACCACACACGGTCCAGGTGTTGCGCCCGATGGACCCGTTCGGTTTCATTCGACGTTCGCTCCTGCGCTGTTCTTGCCCGGAGACACGAAGCCCCCGGAAACCACGAGTTTAACCCCTTCCTCGACCGAGAAACCAGGATCCAGCAATTCGTCCTCCGGAACGACCACGACGGTCCCGCTCGTCGGGTTCAGCGCGGCCGGAATGAGAACGGAAACCCATTTCCGGTCGCTCCCGGCCGGCGATCGCCAGTCCAGCCGGGAAGTCACGAACCCGACCGCGAACACGCCGCGGCGCGGGTACTCGACGAAGACCACTCTTTTCAAACCCCCGCCGCCGGGAGAGAGCGCCGTAACCATTTGTCGCGACGCTGTGTAGACGCTCTTGACCAGCGGGGTATTCTCTAGAATTTTCGAGACGTAAGCAAGAATTTTTTTGCCGGCAACATTCGACGCAACCGCTCCGACGGCGAGGATCAGCAAAATCGAAACCACCAGCCCGACGCCCGGCAGATGACGGCCGATCGCCCGGTCCGCCGCCGGACCGAGCAGCCCGTCGAAGAAGTTGAAGAGAAACCGGAAGAACCAGTAGGTCAATGCGAGCGGAAGGAGCGTCAGGATCCCGGTGACGAAGCTCCGGCGCAGCGCGTTCAAGCCCCCTCCCGCTCGATCCGGATCGTCCGATGCGCGTCCGCGGGACCCTCGATCGAGACCCGGTACCGGAACCGCAGCAGCTTCGCGGCGCTCCGGTTGGGCCATTCGACGGCGGCGATCTTCCCTTCGAGCACGTCCGGAAGCCCGATCTCGCGGAGCTCGTTCTCGTCGTCGGGCAGCCGGTAGAGGTCGAGATGGACGAACGACGGAGCGCGCGCGCAGTCGTATTCGTGGAGGATCGCGAAGGTCGGCGACGCGACGGCGCGGGCCTGTCCGCCGAGACCCTCGGCGAGGCCCCGGACGAAAACCGTCTTGCCGCTCCCGAGCGGTCCGGAGAGCGCGACGACGTCGCCCGAGCGGAGATCGGCCGCGAGGCCGCGCGCGATCGATCGCGTGTCTTCTTCGCCGGCCGACTCGAATTTTGCGGGGAGCCGCATCGCGGGAATCCTATTCCATGGAGCCGAGCACGTCCGCGACCGCGTCCGCCACCTCGGTCGCGAGCGCGCCGCGCTGCCCGCGCGCGGCGCCGGCCGCTTCTCCCGCGAGCCCGTGCACGAACGCCGCGGCGACCGCCGCGTCCGAGGCTTCGAGCCCCTGGCCGAGAAACGCCGCGCCGACGCCCGCGAGCACGTCGCCGGTCCCTCCCTTGGCGAGGGCGGCGGAGCCCGTCGGGTTGAGCCAGAGATTCCCGGCGGGGGAGGCGGAGATCGTCCCCGCGCCCTTCAACATCGCGACCGCCCGCGCCCTTCGCGCCAGCTCGGCCGCCGCTGCCGGACGGTCCCGCTGGATGCGGGCGACCGTCGATCCCAGCAGACGCGCGGCTTCTCCGGGATGCGGCGTGATGATCGACGGCGCCTTCCGGCGAAAGGCCTCGGGACGCCCGGCGAACGCGTTGAGCGCGTCGGCGTCGAAGAGGGCGGGGAGGCGCGCGGCCGCCACCGCCGCGACCGTCCGGCGCGCGCCTTCGCCCGTTCCGAGCCCCGGCCCGACCGCGGCCGCGTCGCAGCTCTCGAGCAGCGCACGGAGCGCCTCCGCCGCCGCCGGGGAGAGCGCGCCGTCTTCGTCGGGGAGCGGCAGCGTCATGGCCTCCGGCAGCCGGGCCAGAAATCCGGGCTCGATCGAGGCGGGGCACGCGATCGTCACGAGGCCGGCGCCGGCGCGCAGGGCGCCGAGCGCGGCCAGCAGCGCCGCTCCCGCCTTCCCGCGGCTCCCGGCGACGATCGCGACCCGTCCGGCGTCCCCTTTGTGGGCGTCGGGCGGCCGCCGCGGAAAGAGCGGCGCGATCTCTTCCCATCCGATCATGGCGAACCGGTGCGCCCGGGTCTCGAGGAGCGCGTCCGGGATCCCGATGTCGACGACGGCGATCTCGCCGCAGAGGGCGCGGGCGGGAAAGATCGCGTGGCAGCGCTTGAGCGCGGCGATCGCCGCGGTCGCCCGCGCCCGGATCGCCGGGCCGAAGACGTCGCCGCGGTCGCCGGAGAGTCCGGAAGGCACGTCGACGGACAGGATCGGGCGCCCGGCGGCGTTGGCCGCCGCGACGAGCCGGCGCGCGCGGCCGGAGAGCGGGCGCGAGAGCCCCGTCCCGAAGAGGGCGTCGACGACGAGATCCGCCTCGTCGAGCTCGCGGGCGACGACGGCGGCGCGGGAGGCCGGGATCCACGGGAGCTCCCTCTCGCGGGCGGCCTTCCAGTTCGCGAGCGCGTCGCCCCGGAAGCCGTCCGGCGGCTCGAGCGCGACGATCGTGGCGGCGATCCCGCGCGCGTGGAGCAGACGCGCCGCCGCGAGGCCGTCTCCGCCGTTGTTCCCCGGGCCGCAGAGCACGGCGACTCGCCGCGCTCCCGGGAACCGGTCGGCTGCCAGCTCGAGCGTCCCTTCCGCGGCGCGCTCCATGAGAACGAGCGAAGGGATCCCCGCCTTCCTCTGCGCCGCCCGGTCGACGGCGGCCATCTCGCCCGAGGTCAGGATCCTCACGCGGGCGTTCCCCTTCCGAGCGACCGGAGAGCCTCCCACGTGTGTCGCGGAAACCCGGCGGCCGATCGGTCCCTCGCCGCGAGCTCCCGGGCGAGCCGCTCGAGGTCCTCTTCCGCATCGACGTCGTCGGTCTCGGCGACGCGCTCGAGCCGCGCGCCGAGCGACGCGGCCCGCTCGAGCGTCTGCTCGAGCACGCGCGGGGTCGACCATTCGATGCCGTCGAACAGTCCGCGGCTCCCGTCCGGGGGGAAGACGAGCCGGGCGTCCCGGCGGCTGAGGAGGATCGCGGCGAAACCGCCGTCGCGCGCCGGCCAGACGGCGCTTTCCGGTTGCTTTAGGAAGAGCGCGAACGCGTCGGCCGGAAGCGCCGGGTGGTCCGAACCGATCGCGACGGCGCGATCGTAGAGGGCGAGCTCCCGCGTGAATGCGCGCGCGAGGCGCCCACCGAGGTCTCCCGGACCCTGGGGTTCGATGCGCCAGGGGGGCCGGAAGGTCCGCCGCCAGAACGGGGCTTCCGGCTCGTCGGCGGCGAGGACCGGGGCGACCCCGGCGATCGCGCTCCACCGTTCGGCGCCGTCGCGGAGGAACGCCTCGGCCAGCGCGGCGGCGGCGGCGGCTCCGACCGTCCGGGCGAGGCGCGTCTTGACCCTCCCGGGGACCGGGAGCTTGGCGAAGAAGAGGAGGGCGGTGCGCGCGCGGGAAGGGAGGGGGCCGGGGCGGCGCGGCGGCATCGCGGAACCCTAAGACCCGGCCTTCTTCTCCGCCGGCAGGACCGAGATGAAGACGCCCTTCTGCGCGAACGAGACGGCGTTGGAGACGCCGTCGCGGATGGCGACCGAGAGACGCTGCGCGCCCGGGATCATGATGAGCTGCACGTCGTATCCGTACGTCTTCGTCCTCGCCGAATCGTAGTTCTTGAGCGGCACCTTGATCTCGAGCGGGCGGATCTGGAGGTCCGATTGCTTCCCGTCGGAATCGAGGACGACGAAGTAGACGTAGAGGCGGCCGCGATACTGGGCGCCGTCCGGCACCAGCGTGACGTTTTCCAGGGGGATCGACATCCGGATCGGGACGAGGTAGTTCTCGGCCGAATACGCCTTCGGGTCGCCGACGGCGATCGTGAATTTCAGCGGATTCTCGCTGCGCGGATAGGTCAGCGCCGCCGTGACCTCCTCGGCGGTCCGCGTTTCGACCGTTTTTTCCATGTATCCGGAGCGGTAGCGGGCTCGCAGTCCCGGCTTCGTCAGCTTGACCTCGATCTGGTGGGGACGGTCGACGGCGCCTCGGGTCGAGCGGTATCCGAGCGAATAGAAGTCGGAGAAGTCCCTGGCGACCTCGTCGAGCTCGCGCGTCGGATCGTTCGTGTTGATCGCCGCGATCCCGCCGGTCTCGCGCGCGAGCGTCTGCAGCGGCTGCTGGTAGTTTTGCCGGAGGAAGAACGTCGACGGGCGGCTGTCCATCGTCGCCCGCTCGGCCGACACGTTTTCGTCGGCCTGGAGTCCCGACGCGTCGATCGCGTGGAGCGTCACTCCCTGCGCGTTGGCCTCGCGGACGAGGGCGAGATACGACGCGGTCCGGTCGAACGTGAACGCCTCCGTGCTCGCCTGGGAAGCATGAAACTTCGTCTGGATCGTGTCGAAGAGCTCCTGCCCGACCGTCTGCGGGAGGCCGTCGGAGACGTAGATGAGGATTTTTCGCCCGTCGACGCCGGCGAGGCCGTCGATCGCGGTCTTCAGCCCGTCGAGGGACGCGCGGAGGTCGTCGTCCATCGAGCGCGCGACCTGCTCCGCGTAGTTGATCGCCTCTCCCTGGTTCTTCATGTCGTTGATCTTCTGGAGCGCGTCCTCGCGCTCGGACACGATGGTCTGCCCGCCGCCGGCCTCGCCGGCGACCTTCTCGAGGGCGCCGACCAGGAGACCCTTCTCCGAGGTGAATTTCTGCCGCACTTTCAGCGACCGGTTGAAGGTCATGACCATGCCTTCGGCGTTCGGGCCGATGGCCTTGTCGAGGAAGTCGTAGACGCTCCGGAAGACGCGCGTGCGGTGGAGCGGATGGATGTTGAGGTTGTCGACGTAGACGACGTACTTCGCCTTGAGCGCCGCGGGAATTTCCGCGGCCGCGGCGGGCGCCGGCGGCGAGGAGAGCGAGATCTCGCTGCCGTCGGCGAGGATGGTCCTCCCGCCGGTCACCGCGTAGAAATTCGTGATCGGCTGCGGGATCCCGTCCTCGAAGACCTGGAAGTCTTCCTTCTTGAGCCCCGGCACGCGGTTCCCCTTGGAGTTGGTGACCACGACCTCGACGTTCGTGATCGCGACGGTGACGTTCTCGGCGAGCGGCGGGAGCTCCGCCACCTTCGGCGTCTTCTGCGCGAGGAGCGAGCCTTCCGCGGCCAGCGCGGCGGCCGCAATCAGGAGAACCCGGCTTCGAGGCATTCGCGGCATTCTATCCCCGCGCCGGCGGGCATCGTTCGCCATGCTCATGAGTAATCCGGGCTAGAACGCGAGGATCAGCCCTCCCGAGAGCTCGCCGTTGGTGAGCCAGTGCGTGTCGTTGCAGCGGCGGTCGTCGTGGCGCGAGCAGGTGTCGTTGCCGTTCAGATAAGTCGAGTATCCGCGTCCGTCGAACCGCAGGCCGAAGTGCGGATTGACGAACACCTTGAGCCCCGCCCCGAGACTCGCGGTGAACCGCGACGAGTCGTGAGCCGCGACCGGGGTCGCCGACGGCTGGAGCCGTCCCACGCCCGCGCCGAGCGTGACGTACGGGACCGCCCGCCGGTGGCCGAAGTTGAACGTGCCGTAGCCGAGCAGGTAGTCGATGCGGAGATCGCCGAGGCGCTCGCCTCCGGAGCCGAACAGGTCGCCGGAGTCGTGGGTGACGAAGTGCGTGTCGGTGCGCGAGGCCTGCACCTCGAGCTCCATCGACTCGGTCATGTTGTAGCCGAGGCGCAGCCCCCACGTGTTCGCGTCGTCGGCGTCGACGCGCTGGTCGAAGATGGAATTGGAGCCGCGGGCGAACTCGCCGCCGAAGAGCCGGCCGTAGAACGGGCTGATCTCGACGGTGTTCTGGCGGATCTGAGCCCTCGCGGCGGCGGGGAGGCCCAGCGCGAGGACGGCGGCGGCGAGCGCGAGAACGGCGGATCTCGGTTTCATTTCGACCCCCTCTTCTTCTTGGCATACTTGTCGACGCGTTCCATCCACTCCTTCTCGATGTTCGGGGAGAAGCCGACGTAGGCCTTCTCCAGCGTCCCGTCCGGAGCGACGATGAAGCTCGTCGGGATCCCCTGCGAGGTCATCACCGCGGCATCGGTAGGGCTCGCGTAGTAGATCGGCAGAGAGAGATTGTGGGCCTTGAGGAACGGCGCGATGCGGTCGCGATCGGAATCGACGCTGATGGCGAGCACCGTGAAGTTGCGATCGCTGTAGCGGTTGTAGAGGTCCTGCAGGAGCGGGAGCTCGGCCCGGCAGGGCCCGCACCAGGTCGCCCAGAAGTTGAGGAGCAAGACGTTGCCGCGGAGCTGGGAGAGCCGGATCCCGCCACCGTCGCGCGCTTCGAGGTCGAGGTCGGGAAAAGGGACGGGCTTGGCCGCGCGGGCCGCGGCCGCGAACACGAGCACGAGCCCGAGGAGGGTCCCGACAACGCGGACGGAGGGCTTCGGTTTCATCTTCGTCTCCAGGTGCGTCCAACGCGCACGCCGTTCAGTTTATTTCTTTCCATCCCCGGAGGATACCCGCGCGTCGGGAGAGGATCGCCGTCTATAATCCGCGCGTTGAGCATCGATCCTCGCGCGCTGCCCGCCGTCTCGCAATGGGACGACAAGCTGGACACCTTCGTCAAAGCCGTCCTCGTCAAGGTGGCGGATTTCCTCCCCTCCCTCCTCGGCGCCGTCATCGTCCTCGTCGCGTTCTGGGGACTTCACCGGCTGCTCCGCGGGATGCTGAACCGGAGCCTCTCGGCGCGGACCAGCCTGCTCGCCGCCGACATCCTCCGGAAGCTTCTGAAATACGTCGTGCTCGGCATCGGCCTCCTGATGGCGGCGTCGCAGCTCGGCTTCAACGTGCTCTCGATGCTCGCCGGGCTCGGGGTCGCCGGCCTCGCGGTCGGCCTCGCGGCGAAGGACACGATGGCGAACTTCATCGCCGGACTGATCATCCTCTGGGACAAGCCGTTCGCGCTCGGCGACGACGTGGAGATCGGCGAGACGCCCGGATGGGTACGGCACATCGAGCTCCGGACGACGATTCTCGAGGACATCGACGGCAACGACGTGATCCTCCCCAACAGCGACGTCGTCGCCAAGAAGATCATCAACTACAGCCGCACGCCGAGGTCTCGCCTCCACGTTCCGATCGGGATCGCTTACGGCGCGAACATCGAGGCCGCGCGGACGGCCCTGCTGGCCGCCGCGGCCGGGGACGCGCGGCTCCTCGAGTCTCCGGCTCCGGTCGTGATCGTCACGGAGCTCGCCGACTCCGCCGTCGTCCTCGAGCTGATCGTCTGGGCGGCCGATCCTTCGCGGCGTCGGCTCCTCCGCGCGGAGTACCTGGAGCGGGCGAAGAACGCGCTCGACCGCGCCGGAATCCCGATCCCCTTCCCCCAGCGGGAAGTGCGCCTGCTGGGAACGGCGGCCGCCCGTGCCTGAGACGCCGGCGGAGAAGGTCGCGGGACCGGCGGCGAATCCCGTTGCCGTTGAGGCAACAAACCCGGTCGCCGTTGAGGCGACGAGTCCCGTTGCCGTTGAGGCGACGAGTCCCATCGTCGCGCGGGTGACGCGCGCCGGCCGCGTCGAGTCGATCCATCGCGGCTTCGGCGCCGTCTGTGACGCGTCGGGTCGCGGTGTGGCGGGTTTCGGAGATTCCGAAACGCCGGTCTTCTGGCGCTCGGCGGCGAAGCCATTCCAGGTCATGCCCTTCCTCGAGGCGGGCGGGGCCGAGCGCTTCGGCCTCACGACCGAGGAGGTCGCGCTCGCCGTCGCGTCGCACTCCGGCGAGCCGGCGCACGTGGCGACCGCGGAGTCGATCCTCGAGAAGGGAGGCTTCTCGGCCGCCGATTTGCGCTGCGGCGCGACCCCCCCCTCCGACGAGGCGTCGGCCGCCGCGGTCGTGCGCGACGGCCGACCCTTCTCGCCGCTCCACAACAACTGCTCCGGAAAGCATGCCGCGATGCTCCTCGCCTGCCGCCTGCTCGGGTTCGACCCGGCGACCTACGACGATCCCGCGCACCCTCTTCAACGCCTGATCCTCGCCAGGGTCGCCTTCTACGCCGGCCACCCGGCGTCGAAGATCGAGATCGGGGTCGACGGCTGCTCGCTGCCGGTGTTCCGGCTGCCGATCTCGCGCCTCGCGGCCGCCTACGCGCGTCTGGTCGCCCCGGGAATGCTCGACGACGAGTCTCCGGCCGCCGCGAAGGCGCGTCGGCGCGCGGTCGCGGCGATGATCGCCGCCCCCTTCCACGTCTCCGGGACGGGCCAGTTCACGACCCGGTTTCTCGAGGCGGGCGCCGGCCGCTGGATCGGCAAGGAAGGCGCCGAGGGGGTGTACGCGATCGGCGTCGCCGCCCCGCGGCTCCTGGGAATCGCCTTCAAGATCGACGACGGCGCCGCCCGTCCGCGATTCCCCGTCGCGATCGACATCCTCTCGCGCCTCGGGATCTGGGAGGGGGGCGTGCCCGAGTCGCTCTCCGGGGACGTCCGCCCGGCGATCCTCAACGCGAGGGGACTGCGCGTCGGGGAGGTCGTCGCCGCCGTGCCGGTCGAGGCGCGCGCGGACGCCGCGAAGGGGCCTCCGGGCGATCCGGTCGCGGGGCGCGCGTGAGCCACCGCAACCTCTCGAGCTTCGTCGAGGAGCTGCGGCGGCGGGGAGACCTCGCGACGATCCGAGAGCGCGTGTCGCCGATCCTGGAGATCACCGAGATCGCCGACCGCGCGGTCAAGTCGGGAGGGCCGGCCCTGCTCTTCGAGAACGTCGAGGGCTCCGAGTTCCCGGTCGCGATCAATCTCTTCGCCTCCCGCGCGCGGATGCTCGAGGCGCTCGGGATCGGCTCGTGGGAGGAGTGGGAGGAACGGCTCGAGTTCTTCCTCGACCCGAAGCCCCCGGAGGGCTTTCTCGGGAAGCTCAAGGCGCTCCCGAAGGTCGCCGACCTCGCCTCGGTGTTCCCGAAGACGGTCCGGAGCGCGCCCTGCCAGGAGGTCGTCGAGACGGGCGACGCCGTCGACCTCGGGCGGCTGCCGGTCCTGAAGTGCTGGCCCCAGGACGCCGGCCGGTTCATCACGATGCCGCTCGTCGTCACGCGCGATCCCGCGACCGGCCGCGCCAACGTCGGCATGTATCGGATGCAGGTCTACGACCGGAACACGACCGGCATGCACTGGCAGAAGCACAAGGACGGCGCGGGGCAGGCGCGCGGCTACGCGCGCGAGGGGCGCCGGATGGAGATCGCGGCCGCGATCGGGGCCGATCCGGCGACGGTCTTCTCGGCGATCGCGCCGCTTCCCCCGGGCGTGTCGGAGTTCCTCTTCGCCGGGTTCCTGCGCGGGGAGAGCGTGCCGCTCGTGCCCGCAAAGACGGTCGATCTCCTCGTCCCGGCCGAGGCCGAGTTCGTGCTCGAGGGGTGGGTGGATCCCCGCGAGAGCCGTCTCGAGGGTCCGTTCGGCGACCACACCGGTTACTACTCGCTCGACGACGACTTCCCGGTCTTCCACGTCACGGCCGTGACCCGCCGCGCGCGGCCGATCTATCTCACGACGATCGTCGGGCCGCCGCCGATGGAGGACGGCTTCATGGGAGAGGCCGTCGAGCGCCTCTTCCTTCCGCTCGTCCGGAAGACCATCCCCGACATCGTCGACATGGCGCTCCCCGTCGAGGGGATCTTCCACAACCTCATGATCGTGTCGATCGACAAGCGCTACCCGGGACAGGCGCGGAAGGTGATGCACGCGATCTGGGGGACGGGGCAGATGATGTTCACGAAGGTGATCGTCGTCGTCGACGCCGGGACGAACGTGCACGACCCGGCCGAAGTGGTCTGGAAGAGCCTGAACCACATCGACCCGCAGCGCGATTTCGAGTTCGCGCTCGGGCCGATCGACGAGCTCGACCACGCCTCCCGCGAGCCGTGCTACGGGTCGCACGTCGGAATCGACGCCACGAAGAAGCTGGCCGGCGAGGGATTCCGCCGCCGGTGGCCCGACGAGATCGTGATGGACGCGGAGGTCCGGAAGAAGGTCGACGCGCTCTGGCCGAAGCTCTTCCCCGGCGGCTGAGCGCGCCGACGGCCGCGCGGCGTCGCTCTCGGTTCCCGCGCCCGCACACGTCGACGTTCGCGCACGCTTCTTGCTTCGTCTCCGCGGCGGAGGGAGTGTGGCGGGAGGCATCGCATCTTCGGTGCTCGCGCCGGCCGGGCCGCAGGCCGGGTCGATTGCGGCGCTGTGGTGGCTCGTACTCGGCGTCTGCGGCGCCGTTTTCGTCGCCGTGCTGGTTCTCCTCGCGGCGGCGCTCGCACGCCGCCGCAGCGCCGAGCCCGATCTCCTTCCGGGGCCCCCCCCGGCCGAGGGCCGCCGGAAAGCGGCGGTCGCGGCCGGTGCCGTCACGACCGTCGTGATCCTCTTCGTCTTCCTCGTCGCGAGCATGTCGACGGGGAAGACGGCGTCCCCGTCGCGGGACGACCCGGCCGGGCTGCCGATCGAGCTCTTCGGCCGCCAGTGGTGGTGGGAGGTCCGCTACCCGTCCCCGTCCCCCTCCGACACGGTCGTGACCGCCAACGAGATCCACGTGCCGGTCGGGCGCACCGTGCTCCTCCGCGCCACGTCCCGCGACGTGATCCACAGCTTCTGGGCGCCCAACGTCGACGGAAAGAAGGACCTGATACCGGGCCGATGGACCCTGACGCGTTTCCGCGTGGACCGTCCCGGCGTCTACCGAGGCCAGTGCGCGGAGTACTGCGGCGTCCAGCACGCGCACATGGCGTTTCTCGTCGTCGCCCAGCCGGAAGCGGAATTCGAGTCCTGGCTCGCCGCGCAGCGGGCGCCGGCGGCACCGCCGGACGGCGCCCTCCAGGAGCGCGGCCGCGACGTCTTCGTCTCCTCCTCCTGCCCGCTGTGCCACACGGTCCGCGGGACGCCGGCCGCCGGGACGCTCGGGCCCGACCTCACCCACGTCGGCGCGCGCGAGACGATCGGGGCGGGGACGCTCGCCAACGACGCGGCGCACCTCGCCGGCTGGGTGCTCGACCCGCAGAAGGCGAAGCCCGGCGCCGCCATGCCGCCCAACGCGATCGCCTCCCGGGATCTCCCGGCGCTGCTCGGCTGGCTGGAGCACCTCCGGTGAGCGCCCCGACGCCGGGCCGCGCTCCCGCCGGCCGTGAGCGTCGGGAGACCCGCGCTCACGCCGCGGCCGCTGAGGAGCGGGCGACGTTGCGCGAGACCTGGAGAGAGCCTCCCGGACTGCGCGGCTTCTTCACGGCCGTCGGCCACAAGGAGATCGGAAAGCGCTACGTCGCGACCGCGTTCTTCTTCTTCCTGCTCGGCGGGATCCAGGCGGCGCTCATGCGGATCCAGCTCGCGGTTCCCGAGAACCGGTTCCTCTCGCCCGACCGGTACGACCGGTTCTTCACGACGCACGGGACGACGATGATGTTCCTCTTCGCCGTCCCGGTCATGGAGGGAATGGCGGTCTACTTCGTGCCGCTGATGGTCGGCACGCGCAACGTCGCGTTCCCCCGGATGAACGCTTTCGGGTACTGGATGTACCTCGTCGGCGGACTGTTCCTGTACACGGGCGTGTTCCTCGGCGCGGGACCGCAGGCGGGGTGGTTCGCCTACACGCCGCTCTCGGAGCGGGCGTTCTCGCCGGACAAGGGAGTCGACATCTGGTCGCAGATGATCACGTTCACCGAAATCTCCGCGCTCGTGGTCGCGATCGAGCTGATCACGACGATCTTCAAGCAGCGCGTCCCCGGGATGTCGCTCCATCGCCTCCCGCTCTACGTCTGGGCGATGCTCGTCACGTCCTTCATGATCCTCTTCGCGATGCCCGCCGTGATGATCTCGAGCGGGTTTCTCGCGATGGACCGCCTCGTCGCGACGCAGTTCTTCGTCCCGGCTTCGGGCGGCGACCCACTCCTGTGGCAGCACCTCTTCTGGTTCTTCGGCCACCCCGAGGTGTACATCATCTTCATCCCCGCGCTCGGGTTCGTGTCGACGATCGTCGGGACCGCGGCGCGGCGGCCGGTCTTCGGCTACACGGCGATGGTCCTCTCGCTCGTGTCGACGGCGTTCCTCGGCTTCAGCCTCTGGGTGCATCACATGTTCGCGACGGGGCTGCCGCAGATGGGCTCGAGCTTCTTCACGGCGGCGAGCATGATGATTGCGATCCCCAGCGGGGTCCAGATCTTCTGCTGGATCGCGACGCTCTGGGGGAGACGGCCGCGGCTGACGACGCCGCTCCTCTTCGTCCTCGGGTTCGTCTTCATCTTCGTGATCGGCGGCCTGACCGGCGTCATGCTCGCGTCCGTGCCGCTCGACCTCCAGGTGCACGACACGTTCTTCGTCGTCGCCCACTTCCACTACGTGCTGATCGGCGGCGCGGTGTTCCCGCTCTTCGGCGCGATCTACCACTGGTATCCGAAGTGGACCGGCCGCCGCATGTCGGAGGTCCTCGGCCGCTGGAACTTCGCCCTCTTCTTCGTCGGATTCAACCTGACGTTCTTCCCGATGCACGTCCTCGGGCTGCACGGGATGCCCCGGCGCGTCTACACCTACCGGCCGGAGACGGGATGGGGGCCGCTCAACATGCTCGCGTCGATCGGCGCGGCGGTGATCGCCGCGAGCGTCCTCGTCTTCCTCGTCAACGTCGTGCGCAGCCGCCGGCGCGGAGAGCCGGGAGAGAACCCCTGGGGAGCGTCCACCCTCGAATGGGCCGCGGCGTCGCCGCCGGAGCCGTACAACTTCGAGCGCCTTCCGGTCGTCGAGGGAAGAGAGGCGCTCTGGTGCCGGTCGCCCGAGGCGCCGGTGGTCGCCGGGATCCAAGAGGACCGGCGGCAGGTGCTCGTGACGCGCCCCCTCGACGCCGAACCGGACCACCGTCCCACGCTCCCCGGCCCGTCGGTGTGGCCTTTCCTGATGGCGCTCTCCGTCGGCCTCGGGCTGACCTGGGGGATCTTCCAGGCACGCGCGTTCGTCGTGTCCGCCGCGCTCTCGGCGGTCGCGATGACGGGGTGGTTCTGGCCGAAGGGGGAGCCGCAGCCTCCGGCGCGCGAGGAGAACGCGTGAGCGCCGAAGTCGACGTCGCCCGCCTCCCGGAGCACGTTTACGATCACCGCGCCCTGGTCGTCTGGGCGAACCTCGGCCTCATCGCGATCGAGAGCACGACCTTCGCGATGGCCTTCTGGAGCTACTTCTACTACCGCATGACGGCGCGCGAGTGGCCGCCGCCCGGCATGCCGCTCCCCGATCTGCGTTTCGGGATCGCGAACGTCGCCGTGCTGCTGATGAGCTGCATCCCGTTCCGGATCGCGGAGCGCGAGGCGAGCAAGGGGCCCGGGGCGCGTCGGGGGCGGATCCGTGCGGGGCTCGCCGCGAACCTGCTCTTCGGCGCGGCGTTCATCGCGCTCCGCGCCTTCGAGTTCCGCGGCCTCGGCTGCCGGTGGAGCGCCAACGCCTACGCCTCGATCAACTGGGCGATCCTCGTTCTTCACGGCGGGGACACTCTGGCGGCCGTGATCGAGACGGGGGTCGTCCTCGCGGTGTTCGTGCTCGGACCGGTGAAGGAGAAGGACTTCACCGACGTGCGCGCCGACGCCTTCTTCTGGTACTTCCTCGTCGCGGCGGGCGTCGCCGGCGCGGCGGTCGTCTACGCCGCGCCGAGGCTGCTGTGAACGGCGCCGCGCGGCCGGCCGTCGCCTGGACGGGAGTGCTGCTCCCGCCGGTCGCGTGGCTCGCCGACCTGTCGCTTTCGGACTCGCTCGTCGGCGAGTCGTGTCTTCGCGGCGACCGGCTGCTCCTGCACGGCGCGACGGCCGTCGCGCTCGCGGCGGCGCTGGCGGGCATCGCGGCCTCGTGGGCGACGTACCGCGGCGCGAAGGGGGATCCGTTGCCGCGCGCGCGCGCCGAGCGGTTCCTCGGCGTGGCGGGGATGGCGCTCGGCGCCATGTTCGTGCTGGTGATCCTCGCCGCGCAGGTGCCGAAGCTGATGCTGAGGCCGTGTGCGTAGGACGATCTTCGCTCTCGCCGCGCTCTCCGCCGCCGCGCCCGCCGGAGCGCACGAGACGGCCGGGAGCGGCGGGGCCGGATGGACGTTTCCGCCCGCCGTGGTCGCGGCCCTCGCGGTCTGCGGCGTCGCATACGTCGTCGGCGTGCGGCGTCTCTGGCGGCGCGCGGGAACGGGCGCGGGGATCGGGGTCCGGGCGGCGGTCTCCTTCGCCGCCGGATGGGCGGCGCTCGCGGCCGCGCTCGTCTCCCCGATCCACGAGCTCGGCGAGGCGCGGCTCTCGTGGCACATGGCGCAGCACGAGCTGATCATGCTCGTCGCGGCGCCGCTTCTCGTGCTCGGCCGGCCCGCCACGGCGTTTCTCTGGGCCTTCGGGAGCGGCCCGCGCCGGGCGATCGGCCGGGGAGGGCACGCGCTCGCCCGGCCCGCGGCGCACCCGGTGTTCGCGTGGGTCGTCTTCGCGCTGTCCCTCTGGACCTGGCACCTGCCCTCGCTGTATCAGGCGGCTCTCCGGAGCGAGACCGTGCACGCCGCCGAGCACGCGACCTTCCTCGCCGCCGCCCTCCTCTACTGGTCGGCCGTCCTCGCCGGCGCGCGCGGGAGGATCGCGGTGGGCGCCGAGGCGGTGTCGCTCTTCGGCACCGCGTTCCACGGCGCGCTGCTGGGAGCCCTGATGACGGTCGCCCCCACGCTCTGGTACCCGGCATACGGCCGGCGACTGGCCGGCGCGGCAGCCCTCGAGGACCAGCAGCTCGCGGGGCTCTGGATGTGGGTCCCGGCGGGGCTCGTCTTCGTCGTGTGCGGGATGGGGCTCGTCGGAGGATGGCTCCGCGAATCCGAGCGGCGAGCCGGCGGCGAAGCGAGTTGAAGTCCTTCCTGAAGATCGCCCTCGGGATCGTCACCAGCATGGCCGGGTTCCTCGAGGTCGGCTCGATCTCGACGGCCGCGCAGGCGGGCGCCGCGTTCCGCTTCCGGCTCCTCTGGGCGATCGCGGCGGCGACGATCTGCCTCGTGGCGCTCGTCGAGATGTCGGGGCGGCTCGCGGCGTCGAGCCGGCACACCGTCTCCGACGCGGTGCGCGAGCGGTTCGGCTTCCGGTTCTCCGCGGTCCCGCTCGCGGCCGAGATCGTCCTCGACACCCTCGTCCTCGCGGCGGAGCTCGGCGGGGCGGCGATCGCCGTCGAGCTCGCGACGTCCGTCGGGCGCGGGTGGTGGGTGCTGCCGGCCGCCTTCGCCACCTGGTTCCTCCTCTGGAAGGGGAGCTTCGGGCTGATCGAGAACGGCGTGTCGCTCCTCGGGCTCGTCTCGCTCGCCTTCGTCGTCGCCGTCGTCCGGCTGCATCCCTCCGCCCGCGCCGTGGCCTCGGGGCTGGTCCCCTCGTTTCCCCGCGCGAGCCTGGCGAAGTACGGCCTGCTCGCCGTCAGCATCCTCGGCGCGACCGTCAGCCCGTATCTCGTGAATTTCTACGCGTCCGGCGCGGTCGAGGAGCGCTGGAAGCCGAAGGACATCCCGGCCAACCGCGTCGTCGCGATCGCCGGGATGGGCTTCGGGAGCGTCGTCAACGCGGCGGTTCTCGTCTGCTCGGCGGTCGTCCTCGCCGGCGTCGACGTCAAGAGCTTCCATCAGGTGGCGCAGACGCTGGTCCCTCCGTTCGGCCGGTGGGGCGTGCCGCTCTTCGCGGCGATCCTCGGCTTCGGGTGCTTCGGCGCGGCCCTCGAGATCGCGCTGAACCTCGCGTACGCGGCCGCCCAGCAGCTCGGCTGGAACTGGGGCGAGGATGTCCGCCCGAAGCGCGAGGCGCGGTTCGCGCTCGTCTACACGGCGGTGATCGCCGTCGCGGCGCTCGTGATCGTCTCGGGCATCGACCCGCTGAAGCTGACGATGATCTCGATGGCGCTGACGGTGCTCGTCCAGCCGATCATCGTCTTCCCGTTCATCGTCATCATGAACGACCCGCTCTACGTCGGCCGCCACGGCAACGGGCCCTTCGGAAACGCGATGGTGGTCGGGATCACGGCCGTCGGCGCGGCGATGGCGCTCGTGGCGATCCCCCTCGAGATCCTCGGGAGCTGAAGCGGCGTGAGCGCGGCCGAGCCCCCTTGCCTCGACCTCTTCCAGGAGGTCCTCGACAAGCAGCTGACCGACCGCAACGGAGAGAAGGTCGGAAAAGCGGACGGGGTCGTCGCGGCGGCGTCGGGGCGGCTCGAGGCGATCGAGGCGGGATTTCCGACGCTCGCCCGGCGACTGAACGGGCGGTGGGCCCGCGCGATCGAGCGCGTGTCCGGCCGCTGGAAGGCGCCGCTCCTGCGCTCCTGCCGCGTCGCCTTTCGGGAGATCCTGGACATCGGCCTCGAGGTGAAGCTCGACGTCGACGCGAAGAAGACCCCCCTCCGCGCCGGGGAACGCTGGCTCGCCGAACGGGTCGTCGGACGGATCCCCGGGTCGGGGGCCGGCGCGCCGCGGACCGGGCCGGACGACGCGCGCCGGCCCGTCCGGATCGAGGAGCGGCCCGGCGAGATCCGCCTCGAGCTCGCGCTCGGACGGCGGGTCCGCGCGAAGAACAACCGCACGATCGGCCGGCTCGAGGAGGTGCGCGCCGAAAAGAGGGGCGCGGACTGGTTCGCGCGCGACGTCCGGATCGGCCCCGCCGCGCTGCTCGAGCGGCTCGCGGCCGGGACGCGCCTCTTCGGCCGGCGGAAACCGAAGGGGCGGATCGCCCTCTGGAGCGAGATCGACCTCGCCGACCCCCGCCGGCCGCGCCTGCGCGTCGCCGCTTCGGACCTGCGTCCGCTT
This sequence comes from Thermoanaerobaculia bacterium, assembly GCA_035260525.1. Lineage (NCBI taxonomy): Bacteria > Pseudomonadati > Acidobacteriota > Thermoanaerobaculia > Thermoanaerobaculia bacterium. The sequence continues at coordinate 19,204 of DATFVB010000206.1, read as the reverse complement.
CCCGAAGAGGAGGCGCTCGCGCCGCCCCGGCGCTGACCCGGAATTCTTTGGGCGGGTCCCGGCGTTACAATCAGACGATGGAACCCCTTCTTTCCGACGGGACCCGGCTCGTCGACGAGCTGCTCGCCGAGGTCGAGGATCTCCGGCGCTCGCTCGCCCGCGCCGGCGGGCCGCTCGCGGGGCTCGTGGGCCGGTCCGTGCCGATGCAGGCGCTGTTCGACGAGATCTTCGCCGCGGCCCCGCGCCGCGAAGTGGCCGTGGTCGCGGGAGAGAGCGGGGCGGGGAAGCGGACCGTCGCGGCCGCGCTCCACCGTCTCTCGCCGCGAGGCCGGGAGGCGATCCGCTCGATCGTCTTCGATCCGCGCGGCGCCCCGGTCGCCCCGGGCGAGATCGCGGAGGCGGCGCGAACGTCCGGGACGCTCGTGCTCGAGGGGATCGTCCATGCGTCGCCGGCGCTCCAGCGCCTGGCCGCCGAGGCCGCCGACGCCCCCGGAGCGGCGAGGCTCGTGGTGCTCTCGCCGCGCGAGCCGACGATCGAGGGGAGACTCGACCCCGCGATCGCGCAGCGGGCGGGCGCGACGATCGCCGTGCCTCCGCTGCGAGAGCGCCGCGAGGACATCCCGCTCCTCTCCGAGTACTTCCTGAGGCAGGCCGGCTCCCGGGACGGCGCCGAGCCGGCGATCGATCCGAAGGCTCTCGACGCGATGGCGGCCCACGAGTGGGCCGGCAACGTCCGCGAGCTGCGCAACGTGATCCGGCGGGCCCGGGCCCTCTCCGACGGGCCGATCATCGGCCTGACGGCGATCCAGTCGGTGCTCGGCGGCGTCTCCGCGCGCTCGGAGCGGGACGGCGCGGACGGCCCCTCGGAGAAGGAGATCGTCGCCGTCCGGATCGGCGACTCGATGGCGGACGTCGAGCGCCGCGTGCTGCAGCGGACGCTCCGGTTCGCCAAGGGGAACAAGAGGAAGGCCGCGGAGATGCTGAAGCTCTCGCTGAAGACGATCTACAACAAGGTGAAGGAGTACGGTCTCGAGCGGGAGTTCAACCGGCGATTTCGGAAAGAGCCTCGATCCGAGTAGGAGCGTCGCCGTAGCGGTAGCCGCGGAACGCGACCGGCGCGGCGCGCGCCGCCTCCTCGTCGTACCGCGAGTCGCCCACCATCACGCAATCGGAAAGCGCCAGTCCGAGCCGATCCGCGGCGAGGCGGACGACCGCCGGATCGGGCTTGCCCGCGCCGGCCTCGTCCGCGCAGGCGAACGCGGTGAGGAGACCGGCGACGCCCAGCCGGCCGAGGATCGCCTCGGCGAGACCGCGGTTCGTGTTGGTCGCGAGCGACGTCCTCACCCCGCGTTCCCGCAGCCGGACGAGCGCCGGGGCGGCTTCCGGATTGAGCGCGATGTCGCCCAGGCGCTCCGCGAAGAAGCGGCGGTACGCGGCATCGATTTCCTCGACGCTCCGCTCCGGCATGTACGCCGCGCGGTCCGCCTGCGTCCCGTTGCCGAAGATGCGCAGGAACTCCTCGCGCCCGATGCGCGGGTGTCCGAAATGGGCGAGCGTGTCGTTGTAGACCCCGAACCACGCCTCGGTCGAGAAGATCAGCACCCCGTCCATGTCGAACAGGATGCCGCGCGGCCCGGGCGGAGTCACTTCTTCTTGCGCGCGGCCGACGGAGCGGGAGCCGCGTCGCCGGCGACGCGATACCGCGCCCCACCCGCGGGCCGTCCGTCCACCGTCACGACGAGGGTGTGCACCCCCCGTTCCTCCGGCTTGCGGGAGTCGATCCGGCGGAAGATGTCGGCGCCGATCCCCGCACGCGGGTCGGCCGTCTCGTTCCGATCGAGGACGACCGTCGACTTTCCGGAGGGGAATCGATCGGTCACGACGACCCGAAAGGTCTTTCCCGCGGCTTTCTTCGGGACGTCGACGACGAGCTGGCCGCGCACGCCGGCGTCGCTCGGCTCGATCGCGAAGCCTTCGGGAGCCGACGGATGTCCGTCGGCGCTCGCCGGCATCAGCGAGAAATCGCCGACGATCGGCGCGGGCATCGATCCGGTTTCGGCGATCCGGTTTCGGTCGTCCCGGAAGCGCACGGTCGCGTTGAGGACGATCGGCACGGGCTTGCCGTCTTCCTTTCCCGGCGGGAACTTCGCCAGCCGGAGGTGCGCGAGCGCCGCGTCGTTCAGGACCGGCGACGACGTCGCGAGGACCCGGAGGCCGCTCAACTTTCCGTCGGCGGCGACGTCTCCGGTGACGACGACGTTGCCTTCGATCCCTTTCTTTCGGGCTTCTTCCGGGTAGGGCGCCGGCGGGAAGGCGATGTTGCCCGCCTCGCGCTTCGGAGCGGCGCAGACGGGTACCGAGGCCGCGGCGACGGCCGCGGCGAGGAGGAGCGTTCGAAGCTTCAAGTCGTCTCCTTTTCGATAGCGTGGCGGGCGTGGTACGAGGAACGGACGAGGGGCCCGGCCTCGACGTGGGCGAAACCGAGCCGGAGCCCCTCCTGCCGGAGGGCGGCGAACTCGGCGGGGGTGTAGTACTTCTCCACGGGCAGCCGCTTTTCGTACGGCTGCAGGTACTGTCCGATCGTGGCGATGTCGCAGCCGTGCGCGCGCAGATCGGTCAGCGTCGCGACGATCTCGCCCGCGGACTCGCCGAGGCCGGCCATGATCCCCGACTTCGTCCGCATCGCGGAACCGTCCCGAAGCCTACGGGCGTCGGCGCGAGCCAGCAGCGCGAGCGACCGTTCGTATACGGCGTCGGGCCGGACGCGCCGGTACAGCCGCGGCACGGTCTCGATGTTGTGGTTCAGGACGGTCGGTCCCGCGTCGAGGACGGCGTCGATCGCGTCCGCGTCGCCGCAGAAGTCGGGGACGAGCACCTCGACCGCGCAGCCCGGGTTCCGGCGGCGGATCGCGCGGATCGTCTCCGCGAAGTGCGCGGCGCCGCCGTCCGGCAGATCGTCCCGGTTGACGGACGTGACGACGGCGTGCGCGAGGCCGAGCTCGGCGACCGCCTCCGCGACCCGCGCCGGCTCCTCCGGGTCGATCGTCCCGGGCTTCCCCTTTCCGACGGCGCAAAACCCGCAGTGGCGAGTGCAGACGTCGCCGAGCAGCATGAAGGTCGCCGTCCGCTCCCGCGCCCAGCACTCGTGGATGTTGGGGCAGCGGGCCTCCTCGCACACCGTGACGAGCCGGAGGCGGCGCATCATGGCGTTGACTTCGTCGAATTCGCCGGTCGCCGTGAGGCGCACCTTCAGCCATTCGGGCCGGGCGAGGCGGGTCGCCCTTTCGGGCGCGTCGGGAAACGCCGGGAGCGTCACCCCGGAATTATAGCGGGGACGCAGGTTCGGCCTCCTTTCCAGAGATCCGCCTCGGGTCAACGGATCACTCGTCGAGACGGCGGCCGCCGCCGCTCTCGTTTCCCGTCGCCGTCGCGATCCGGGCTCCGCGGGCTCCGCGAAACCGACGTCAGGCGTTTCTGAGGTAGAAGGAGAGCGTCTCCAGGTGGATCTTCAGGTCCACGTTCTTGACGAAGACGCTCTCGGGCGCCTTCAGCCGCACCGGCGAGAAATTCAGGATCGCGCGCACGCCTGCGGCAACGAGCGTGTCCGTCGTCGGCTGGGCCGCTTCGGGGGGGACGGCGACGACGGCGATGTCGACCGGGTTCCCGGAGAGGAACGCCGGCAGGCTGGCGCCGTCGAGGATCGGGAGGTTTCCGTGGATCGTCTTTCCGATCTTGGCGGGATCCACGTCGAAGAGCGCGACGACCCGGAAGCCGGCCGAGTTGAACCCGCCGTAGCCGGCGAGCGCCTGGCCGAGGTGCCCCGCGCCGCAGAGAATCACGCGCTTGTCCGAGTCGATGCCGAGGAGGCCGACGATGTGCCGGCGCAGGCTCCCCACGTCGTAGCCGACGCCGCGGATCCCGAACTCGCCGAAGGTCGCGAGGTCCTTGCGGATCTGCGCGGAGTTGAGATGGAAGCGGCGGGCGAAGTCGTGCGACGAGATCGTGCGGACGCCGTCCGCCTCGAGCTGCTGCAGGCCGCGGAGATAGATCGAGAGGCGGCGCGCCGTGACCTCGGAGACGGCGTCTCCCGGGGAGAGCCGGCGGCTCATGGCCGCAGGAACGGGACGGCGCGCGAGGCGGCCTGGGCGATCTGCCAGAGACGGGAGGGGAAGACGCCGACGGCGAGGACGCCGAGGCCGCAGAGCAGCAGGGCGAGCCGCGATTCGGCGGCGAGCGGCGCGGGCGCCTCCGGCTCGACCGGCTCGCGCATGTAGAGCACGTAAACGACGCGCAGATAGTACCCGAGCGACACGAGGCTGTTGACGACGCCGACGACGGCGAGCCAGACGAGGTCCTTCTCGATCGCCGACTTGAAGACGAAGAACTTCCCGATGAATCCCGCCGTCGCGGGAATCCCCGCGAGCGAGATCATGCAGAGCGCCAGCACCCCGGCGGCGAGCGGCGCGCGCGTCCCCATTCCCGCCAGCAGTCCCACCGGGTGCGCCTGCGTCTCGTCCCGATAGAGCGCGGCCACGCAGGCGAACGCCCCGATGTTCGTCAGGGCGTACGCGAAGAGGTAGACGAGAACGGCCGAGAACGCGTCCCGGCCGAACACGGCGAGCGCGATCGCGACGTAGCCCATGTGGGCGATCCCCGAGTACGCGAGGAGCCTCTTGATGTCCCGCTGCGCGAGCGCGACGAGGTTTCCGAGGACCATCGAGAGGACCGCGACCGCGGCGAGGCCGGCGCGGACACGGCCGGGGAGGACCCCGTCGAAGAGCCCGGCGAGCACGCGGAAGAGCACGACGAGCGCCGCGCCCTTGGGCGCGACCGACAGGAAGGCGACGGCGGGCGTCGGCATGCCGGCGTAGACGTCGGGCGCCCACGCGTGGAAGGGCGCCAGAGCGATCTTGAACGCGAAGCCCGAGAGGAGGAACACGAGGCCGGCCAGCAGCAGCGGGTCGGCGCCCGCGTGCGCCTCGGCGAACCGGGCGATCGTCGTGGAGCCCGTCTTCCCGAAGATCAGGGCGATCCCGAACAACGTGAACGAGGACGCGAACGCCCCGGTGAGGAAGTACTTCAACCCCGCCTCGGAGGACGCCTCCGAGCGCTTGAAGTAGGCGGCGAGGATGTAGAAACAGAGCGAGAACGTCTCGAGGCCGAGGAAGATGACGAGGAGGTCGAGGCCCCGGGCCATCAGCGACAGTCCGACGGCGCCCCAGAGCAGGAGCGGGTAGAACTCGCCGTCGGACGCGATCAGCCCCGCCGCCACGGCGCGCTCGAGATACGGCCGGGCGACGAGAAGGGTCAGCACGGTGGCGAGGCCGAGGAAGAGGCCGAACGTCCGGGCGAAGATCGACCCGTCGAACGTTCCGGCGAACGCGTCTCCCCCGGGAATCCGCTCGAGGAGCACCATGTAGCCGCCGGCCGCGAGGATCGAGATCGCCGCGAAAGCCCGCCGGGTCGCCGGCAGGAACGCCTCCATGAGCAGGAGGAGACATCCCGCGCCCGCGAGGACGACCTCGGGGACCGCGGCCCGGACGTCGAGCGCGAGCGCGGCGGAGATCATCGGAGCGCCTCGATCGGCGCGGCGGACTTCGCCCGCACGAACGCGAGGAGGGTGTCGACCGACCCGTGGATCTTGTCGAGGAAGAGGTTCGGCGCGACACCGATCACGACCATCGCGACGACGAGCGCCGCGCAGACGAGGAACTCCGACGTCCGGATGTCGGGGAGCGAGCGGTTCTCCTCGTGGACGAGCGGCGTCCAGAAGACGCGCTGGACGAGTGTCAGGAGATACACCGCCGAGAGGATCATGCCGCTCGTCGCGACGATCGCCCACCACTTCGGGACGCCCGGCGCGTTGAAGGTGCCGGTCAGGATCAGGAACTCGCCGACGAACCCGTTCAGCCCGGGGAGCCCGATCGACGAGAGGGTCGCGATGAGGAAGAGCGTCGCCGTCACCGGGACGACCTTCGCGATTCCGCCGTAGGCGGCGATCTCGCGCGTGTGCCGGCGCTCGTAGAGGACGCCGACGAGCAGGAAGAGCGCGCCGGTCGAGAGGCCGTGGTTGACGCTCTGGAGCACCGCGCCCGAGGTCGACGTCGACGTGAGCGCCGCGATCCCGAGCATGACGAGCCCGAGGTGCGCCACCGAGGAGTACGCGACGAGGCGCTTCATGTCCTTCTGCGCGTAGGCGACCATCGACCCGTAGACGATCCCGACGAGGGCCAGGCCCGCGAGCCACGGCGCGAACCGGATCGCCGCCTGGGGGAAGAAGGGGAGCGCGAAGCGGAGGTAGCCGTACACGCCGAGCTTCAGGAGCACCCCGGCGAGGATGATCGAGCCGGCCGTCGGCGCCTCCGTGTGCGCGTCGGGGAGCCAGGTGTGGAGCGGGAACACGGGCACCTTCACGAGGAAGGCCGCGGCGAAGGCGAAGAAGAGGATCGTCTGCGTGGCGATCGGGAACGTCATCGGGTAGAGCTGCTCGAGCGAGAACGACCACTCGCCCGACACGCGGTGGTACTGGATCGCCATGTAGAGGATCGCGACGAACATCAGGAGCGACCCGGCCATCGTGAAGAGGAAGAACTTGACGGCCGCGTAGATCTTCCGCTTGCCGCCCCAGATCCCGATGATGAAGTACATCGGGACGAGCATCACTTCCCAGAAGACGTAGAAGAGGGCGAGATCGAGCGCCGCGAGCGACCCGAGCATCCCCGTTTCCAGGACGAGGAACGCCGCCGTGAAGCCGCGCACGTTCTCCTTCACGTGGGAGAGGGAGAAGATCAGCGCGACCGGGGTCAGGAGCGTCGTCAGCAGGACGAGGAGCAGCGAGATGCCGTCGATTCCGACCGTGTAGGTGATCCCGAGCGGGGGGATCCACGGGACGCTCTCGCCGAACTGGAACGCGGGGACGGCCGGGTCGTAGCCCCAGAGCCCGAGCGAGAGGACGAACACGGCGAGCGAGACGACGACCCCCGCCGTCTTCGCCTCGGTCGCGGCGCGCGCCGGGAAGAGGAGGAGGAGCGCCGCCCCCGCGGCGGGGAGGAAGATCAGCCAGGAGAGGAGATGCGGGATCGCGATCATCGCGGCGCCCACCCGAGATACGCCAGCAGCGCGACGATCCCGAGGAGGAAGGTCAGCGCGTAGTTGCGCACGTTGCCGGTCGTGAAGAAGCGGAGGAGGTCTCCCGAGAGCTCGACGAGGAACGACCCCGCGTTGATCAGCCCGTCGATCACGAGCGTGTCGACGACTTTCCAGAACATGCGCGAGAGCCGGCGGAACGGCCGGTAGATCACGGCCTCGTAGAGCTCGTCGACGTAGAACTTGTTCGAAACGAGGAGGTGAACTCCCGGGAACGCCCGGACGAAGCGCTCGGGGATCGTCCCCGCGCGGTCGCCCGAATAGCAGACGCGGGCGACGATCCACCCGAGGAGCGCGATCCCGACGGAGGCGGCGATCAGCGCGATCTCGGTCCCGCGCGAGAGCTCAGCGACTTGCGCGCCGCGTCCGAGCGCGGCCCCTCCGGTGATCGGCGGAACGATCGGGTCGAGGAAGCGGTGGAACAGGTTCGCCCGCGGTCCGAGGAGCGCGGGGAGCCCGACGAGACCGCCGGCGGTCGAGAGCACCGCCAGGATCACGAGCGGAATGGTCATCGAGGGCGGCGACTCGTGCAGGTGGCGCTTTTCCTCCTCGGTCCCGCGGAACGTCCCGAAGAAGGTCAGGTAGACGACGCGGAACATGTAGAAGGAGGTGAGCCCCGCGGCGAGGAATCCGATCCCCCAGAGGATCGGATTCCTGGCGAACACCGCGCCGAGGATCTCGTCCTTCGAGAAGAAGCCGGCCCAGATCGGGATCCCGGCGATCGCGAGCGTCGCGGCGAGGAACGTCCAGAAGGTCACGGGGAGGGCGCGGCGCAGGCCCCCCATGCGGCGCATGTCCTGCTCGCCTCCCATGGCGTGGATGACGGACCCGGAGCCGAGGAAGAGGAGCGCCTTGAAGAAGGCGTGCGTCAGGACGTGGAACATACCGGCCACGAACGCCCCGACGCCGCAGGCGAGGAACATGTAGCCGAGCTGGGAGATCGTCGAGTACGCGAGGACCTTCTTGATGTCGGTCTGCGCGGTGCCGATGATCGCGGCGAAGAGCGCGGTGGCGCCCCCCACGATCGCGACGACCGCCATCGCCGTCGGAGAGAGCCGGAAGAAGACGTTCGCGCGCGCGACGACGTACACGCCCGCGGTGACCATGGTCGCCGCGTGGATCAGGGCCGAGACCGGCGTGGGGCCGGCCATCGCGTCGGGGAGCCAGACGTAAAGCGGCAGCTGCGCGCTCTTGCCGCACGCGCCGACGAAGAGGCAGAGCGCGATCGCCGTCATGGCCGGCGCGAACCGGCCCGGCGCGGCCGCGGCGGCCGGGAAGATGCGGTCGAACTCGAGCGTGCCGAAGAGCCCGAGGATCAGGAAGAGGCCGATCAGGAAGCCGAAATCGCCGACGCGGTTCGCGACGAAGGCCTTGCGCCCGGCGCGCGCGGAAGACTCCTTCTGGTAGTCGAACGCGATGAGGAGATAGGAGCACAGCCCCACGCCCTCCCACCCCACGAAGAGGATCAGGAAGTTCGCGCCGAGGACGAGCGTCAGCATGGAGAACATGAAGAGGTTCAGGTAGGAGAAGTAGCGCCAGTACCCCTCCTCGGCGTGCATGTAGCCGACCGAATAGACGTGGATCAGGAGGCCGACGAAGGTCACGAACGACAGCATCAGCGCCGAAAGAGGATCGAGGCGCATCGCGAAGTCGACCGCGACGTTCCCCGCGCGGATCCAGGAGCCGTAGCGCTCGACGACCGGCGCCGCGTTTCCTCCGAAGACGCCGGCCGCGTACGGGACGAGGCGCGCGTACGCGAGCACGGTCGTCAGGGCGACGGAGCCGACGCCGCAGACCGTGACGAACGTCTTCCCGAGCCGGCGGCCCAGCAGCCCGCACAGGAGGAACCCGGCGAACGGCAGGAGGGGAAGGAGCCAGAGCGGGATCATCGCGCTCACCACTTCAGGAGGTTGATCTTGTTCACGTCGATCGTCTCGTGATGGCGGAAGACGGCGACGAAGATCGCGAGCCCGACGGCGGCCTCGGCCGCGGCGACGACGATCGCGAAGAAGACGACGATCTGCCCCTGGTACCCGCCGACCTTCGCGCCGAATCCGACGATCGCGAGGTTGGCGGCGTTCAGCATCAGCTCGATCGAGAGGAAGATCGTGATCGCGTTCCGGCGCAGCAGCGCGCCGGCGAGGCCGAGCGCGAAAAGCGCGACGGAGACGACGAGGACGTCCGTCAGCGGGACGCTCACGGCGCGGCGCTTCCGGAGCGCTCGCGGCGCATCAGCACGTAGGCGCCGGTGAGCGAGGCCAGGAGCAGCACGGAGACGGCCTCGAACGGGAGCGCCGCCTGCGAGAAGAGCGCCCGCGCCAGCGGCTCGACGGCGCCCGTGGCGGGCGGCTGCCCCGAGGTCCCGGTGATCTCGCCGGAACGCCGCACGTCGGAGAGGAGGATTGCCGCGAGCGCGACGATCCCCACGAGGGCGAAGAGCTTCTGGAAGGGGCGCCGGTCGGCGGTTTCCTCCTCGGTCTGGAGATTCAGGAGCATCGTGACGAACAGGAAGAGGACGAGGATCGCCCCGGCGTAGACGATCACCTGGATCGCCGCGAGGAACGGCGCCGAAAGGAGCACGAATCCCGCGGCGAGCGCGAAGAACGAGACGACGATCGCGAGCAGGCTCTTGATCGGGTTGCGGTGGACGACCATCACCGCCGCGAAGACGAACGCGACCGCGCCCGCGAGGTCGAAGATCAGCCGCGCCGCGTTCACAGCACCCCGCTTCGGACCAGGAGGGCGGTCCAGAGGAGGTTCGCGAACGCGAGCGGAAGGAGGACCTTCCACCCGAGCCTCATCAGCTGGTCGTAGCGGAAGCGGGGGAGCGTCCATCGCACCCAGATGAAGACCAGGAGGAAGAAGGCCGTCTTCGCGGCGAACACCGCGACCGAGACGAGGCCGCCGAAGAGGCCGGTCGGGTGGAAGAACGGGAGCGACCACCCGCCGAAGTACATCGTGACGATGAACGCGGATCCGACCGTCATCGCGATGTACTCGGCCATGAAGAACGCGCCGAACTTGAAGGCGGAATATTCGGTGTGGTAGCCGCCGACGAGCTCCGCGTCGGCTTCGGCGAGGTCGAACGGCACGCGGTTGGTCTCGGCGAACGCCGCGATCGTGAAGACGACGAAGCCGAAGAACTGCGGGACGACGTTCCACCGAAGGAACGATGCGTGCTGCGCCTCGACGACCCGCGTCAGCCGGAGCGACGACGAGGAAAGGAAGACTCCCGCCGCGGCCGTCGTCATCGCGAGCTCGTAGGAGATGACCTGCGCGGCGGACCGGAAGCCGCCCATCAGGGAGTACTTGTTGTTCGAGGACCAGCCGGCGAGCACGATCCCGTAGACCGAGAGCCCCGTCATCGCGAAGATGAAGAGCGCGCCGATCGGCACGTCGGCGCCGACCAGGGGGACGATCCTCCCCGCGATCGGGATCGGCGGCCCGTACGGGATGACGGCGAAGCCGACGAGCGCGGAGAACATGACGATCCAGGGCGCCAGCGTGTAGAGGAACGCGTCGGCGTTGTCCGGCGTAATGTCCTCCTTGAAGAAGAACTTGAGCGCGTCGGCCAGGGGCTGGCCGAGCCCGAACGCGCGCCAGCCGAAGAACCCGACCCGGTTGGGCCCCGGACGGTCCTGGATGAGGCCCGCCCCGCGGCGCTCCGCCCACGTGAGGACGGGGACCGCCATCGCGGCCCCGAGGACGGGGACGAGCGGCCGCAGCACGACGATCACCCAGTCGGCGGCGCTCACAGTCCTCCTTCGGCGACGAAGAGTCCCTTCTTCATCGTCAACCCGCCGTCTAAGACCTCCTCGTCGACCGCGTAGCCGGGAATCTCGGCGGCGAGGAGCGAATAGATCGAGATCGGGTTCCAGGAGGGGTCCCCGAATCCGAGCGCGAGGGAGAGGAGGAGGAGGATCTCCCAGTCGGCCTTGACCGGGGGCCGGGCGAGCATCGCGCGCTCGAACCGCTGCACGCGGCCGAAGCGGTTCGTGAACGTCCCCTCCTTCTCGGCGAGGGAGGCCGCCGGCAGGACGACGTCCGCCTCGCGCGTGAGGAGGTTTTCCGTGCGGGCGTGGACGACGAGGAGCTTCGCGCGGCGCAGGGCCGCGACGCGGTCCGGGTTGTCGGCGTCCTTCGACCACGCGGCGTCGGCGACGTAGACGATCTCGGGAGTGAAGCGGCCGTCGAAGAGGGCGGCGAGCCCCTTTCCGCTCGCCGCGGGGGCCACCCCGACGTCCCGCGCCCCTTTGAGATTCGGCGCCGCGAGCCCCGAGCTCTCGATCCATCCGCTCTTCGAGGGCATGCGGCGCACGCGATCGGCGTCCGCCGAGACGTCGATGTTCGGGACGTGCAGCGTGTCCGCGAAAAGCCTCCGGAGCAGCCAGTTCTCCTCGTTGGAGAGGAACGGAGAGCCGACGGCGAGGATCGCCCCGGGGCCGGGGCCCGCGACGGTCTCCCGGATCCGCGACGCGATCCGCTCGATTGCCGCGTCCCACGGGAGGGTCTTCTCGTCGCCCCCCTCGCGGACGAGCGGCCGCGTGTAGACGCGCTCGTTCAAGCTCTCGGCGAGGAACCGGCCGTGGTCGCAGAGCCAGTAATCGTTGACCTCGGGGTTGAGCCGCGGCATGGAGCGGAAGACCACGCCGCCGCGCGACTCGATCGTGTTGTTGCAGCCGATGTCGCATCCGAAGCAGACCGACGGCGTCTTCTTGAGGTACCAGACCCGCTGCCGGAACCGGAACTCCTCGACGGTCAAGGCCCCCACCGGGCAGACGTCGGCGGCGCACGCCGACCAGTCGTTGTCGAGCTCGCGCCCCTCGTGCGTCCAGACGAGCGTCGTGCCGGCGCGGTCGAGGAACGTGAGCTCTCCGGTCTTCGCGATCTCGTGGGTGAACCGGATGCAGCGGGTGCAGAGGATGCAGCGGGTCATGTCCGCGATCACCCGCGGGCCGATCTTCGTCCGCGAATAGCCCTCGTACTGCTTCTTGCGCTCGTCGTAGCGGGACTGCTGGAACCCGTAGCCGAAGGAATTGTCCTGGAGCTTGCACTCTCCCGCCTGGTCGCAGATCGGGCAGTCGAGGGGGTGGTTGATGAGGAGGAACTCCATCGTCCCCTTCTGCGCATCCTTCGTCTTCTGCGAGCCGGTCTTGACGACCATGCCGTCCTTGATCGGCGTCGTGCAGGCGGCCTGGATCTTCGGCATCCCCTCGATCTCGACGAGGCACATCCGGCACTGGCCGACGACGGAGAAGCGCGGGTGGTAGCAGAAGTGGGGGATCTCGATGCCGGCGAGCTTGGCGGCCTCGATCAGATTCGTTCCGTCGGGCACTTCGACGGTGCGGGTTTCGGCGTCCTGGAACGTGATCTTCGGCATCGAATATTCTTCGCGGCTTACCGCCGCGAGCTCCCCGCGCGGGACGTCCTTCGAGCGGCTTGCCGCCGCGACGCCCCGCCGATGCCTCTCGTCATTGTCGTGCCACGTTCAGTTCGCGCGGCGATCACGCCACGTTCGATTTGCGCGGCGATCACGCCACGTTCGATTCGCGCGGCGATCACGCCACGTTCGATTTGCGCGGCGATCACGCCACGACCTCTTCTCGTGCGCCGACCAGGCACCGCTTGTGGGCGACGTGATAGTCGTATTCCTCGCGGAACTTCGGGACCGTCGAGACGACGTGTCCGACCGCCGCGTCCGCGAAGACGCAGAGCGTCATGCCGTTGTTCATCTGCCGGGCCATCGGGAGCAGCAGCTCGACGTCCTCGGGCCGCCCCTGCCCCGCCTCGATCCGCGTGAGGACCTTCAGGAGCCAGGGGCACCCTTCCCGGCACGGCGTGCACTGGCCGCACGACTCGTGCGCGAAGAACTTCGCGAGGTTCCTCGCCGCGCGCACGATGCAGGTGTCCTCGTTCATCACGACGATCGCCGCCGAGCCGAGCATCGACCCTTTCGCCGCGACCCCGTCGAAGTCGAGCGGGCAGTCCTCGATCTCGGCGGCGGTCAGCATCGGCGCCGACGCGCCTCCCGGGATGACCGCCTTCACGTTCCGGTTCCCGCGCATTCCGCGGCCGTACTCGTCGCCGAAGATCAGGTCCTTGAGCGGCAGCCCCATCGGGGCCTCGTAGACGCCCGGGCGGTTCACGTGGCCCGACAGGCAATAGAGCTTCGGCCCGGTGTTCTTTTCGTTCCGGCCGATCCCGGCGAACCATTCCGCGCCGCGGTTCATGATGAGCGGCACGCAGGCGATGGTCTCGACGTTGTTGACGATCGTCGGGCACGCGAACGCGCCCGATACCGCGGGAAAGGGCGGCTTGACGCGCGGCTGGCCGCGCTTTCCTTCCAGGGATTCCAGGAGCGCCGTCTCTTCGCCGCAGATGTACGCGCCGGCTCCCCGGTGGACGACGATGTCGAGCTCGACGCCCGAGCCCTTCACGTTCTCGCCCAGATATCCCTTCCCGTACGCCTCGCGGATCGCGTCGGTCAGGATCCGCGCTCCGTCCCAGAACTCGCCGCGGATGTAGATATAGGCGCGCCGGCAGCCGATCGCGTACGCCGAGATCATCATCCCCTCGAGGACGAGATGCGGGTCGCGCTCGATCAGGAGCCGGTCCTTGAACGTGCCCGGCTCCGATTCGTCGGCGTTCAGGACGAGGTAGATCGGCTTCCCTTTCGTGTCCTTCGGGATGAACGTCCATTTCACGCCCGTCGGGAATCCCGCGCCGCCGCGGCCCCGGAGCCCCGATTTCTTCACCGTCTCGGAGATCGACGCCGGTTCGGGTTTCTCCCGCAGGACCTTCTCCCAGGCCCGGTACCCGCCGTCGCGGACGTACCCGTCGATCGCGCGCGAGTTCTCCTTGCCGATCCGCGCGAGCAGGACTTTCTCGTACGCCACGTCAGGCTTCCTTCGCGAGGTCGGCCAGGAGCGCGTCGAGCTTCTCGGGCGTCATCGGCTCGTGGTACCGGTCGTTGACCTGCATCGAGGGGGCGCGGTCGCATCCCGCGATGCACTCGACCTCCGTGATCGTGAACTTCCGATCCGGGGTCGTCTCGCCGGCGTGGATGCCGAGCTTCCTCTCGCAGTGGGCGAGGAGGTCGTCGGCGCCGTTCAAGTGGCAGGAGATCGACGTGCAGAACTGGAGGTCGTACCTTCCGATCGGCTCGAGGTTGTACATCGTGTAGAAGGTGAGCACCCCGTCCACGAACGCCGTCGAGAGCCCGAGGAGATCGGCGACCGCCTCGACGGCCTCCCGCGGGATCCACCCCATCCGGTCCTGGACGATCCAGAGGACCGGGAGGAGCGCGGCCTGTTTCGTCGGGTATTTGCCGAGGAGCGAGTCGATCGCGCGGCTCTCCTCCGGCGTGAAGGAAAAGGGAGCGCCGCATTCCCGCGACGAATAGCGGAGCTTCTTCATCGCGCCGTCACCAGTCGAGGGCTCCCTTCTTCCAGATGTAGGCGTAGCCGACTGCGAGTGTCGCGAGGAAGACGATCATCTCGAGGAACATTCCCCAGCCGTGGCTCCGGAAGATGACGGTCCAGGGATAGAGGAACGCGATTTCGACGTCGAACAGGATGAAGACCATCGCCACGACCGAGTACTTGACCGAGATGCGCTTCCTCGACTCGTCGAGGAGCGGCATGCCGCACTCGTACGTCGAGAGCTTGCGGCGGGTCCGGACGTGCCGGCCGAGGATGGCGTTGAGCCCGAGCAGGGCGGCTGCGAGGAGCGCCGCGAAGACCATGAGCACCAAAATCGGAATGAAGGATGAAGCCACGCGCTCTCCGACTTCTTTTCACGCAATTCCGAGTGCGTGAAAAATTTCACGAGGAGTCTATGCGGGCGCGCCGCGAGGGTCAACCGAGCGGCGCGCCCGAAAACTCGAAGCACGAATTCTCGAAACACGAAACAAATTCGAATCTCGAAATCCGAACGGCCGAAAGGGAGGCGTTTTGCGGGCTTTCCCCGTTTTTTCGTTTTCGTATTTCGGTCATTCGGATTTCGGACCTGTTTCGGATTTCGGGTTTCGGATTCCGAAAGCCCGAAGGATTTCCGAAAGGGTCCGGCGGCGTTCGGTTTCCGGACCAGGTCCGGGTTCCACGACGAAATCGCCGTCGACACAGAAAATACCGTCTTCGGAAGTCTGGATATTTCGCGGATTCTCGGGGTCCGGCTCGCCGGCGACGAGAAGCCGGTCCCCGGGGACCGGGAGGCGATAGCCGGGCACGACGGAGCAGAGTGTGATGCCCTGAATTTCGACCCGGCCGATTCGTTCGAGGAAGGTCGCTTGTTCTTTCTCCGCTCGCTTCCCAGTTCGGTCTGTGAGGATTCGATTCACACGAGCCCACACCAGCGATGCGGGGCGAGCGTCCTCGCCGAATCCCGGCACGATCCGCTCGACGGTGACTGTCAGCACGATCGGCTTTTCGGCGAGACCTTCGAAGCCTTTTTCAGGGGCGGCTCCGATGACGACGCCGAGAACCGGCTGGACGCAGTAATCGTCTCCCGGCTGAGGAGGATCCGCCCGGTGCAACCGAAGAGCGTCGCTGAGCCGGGTCTCGAAATCGAAACGGAAAGGCGGCTTCCCGAGGTCCGAAAAGGAGGCGCCGCGAACGACCTCCGCAGGAGCGAAGCGGATCACCCGCCTTCCGGCATCGGTTCGCTCCCAGAGGATGTCCGCTTCTCGCCCAGGCGCGATCGGCCCGCCGATCGCGATCATTCCCAGACCGGCGGCAAGCATTCGGAAAACCAGGCGATGAGGTTTTCGGAAAGCCGGCACGAGGCTACGGAGCGGGCTTCGCCGCCGGCCGCACCGGCAACGGAACGTTGCAGAGCGAGACGTACCCCGCCGGCCGGACGAACCAGCTCTCGCGCCGGTTCCGGCGCGACTCGACCCAGGCGGCGAAGGTCGGCGTGTCGGTGCGGAGGGCTTCGAGGTTCGTTCTCTCTTTCGCCGGGAGGTCGGCCGCGAGCCGGACCGACTCTATCGGGACGAACTGCGCTGGCTTGTCGTAGAAGCCGAGCGGCCCCGAACCGCGCGGGAGCGTCGAGAGGAGCTCGATTCCCTTGACGACGCGTCCGACGACCGTGACGTTCCGGTCGAGATGCCGCGGCGCGTTTCCGATCACGACGTAGAGCTCGCTTCCGTTTCCCGACTTCGGGTCGTCGCCGCGGCCGACGCCGACCATCCCGTAGCAGTGCGCGAGCCAGGCTTCGCCGCTCTTCGGGTCGCGCCCGGCCGGGAATCCGTTCGAGAACCCGGATTCCGGCGCGTAGCCGTCGGGGCCCTCGAGACGTGTGAACGGCAGCGCGGAGGCATTGGCGCGCGTCAGCTCGCCGGGAAGCGTCGCCTTCGCATCGCCGAGAGACTTCGCCTTCGCCTTGTCGTCGCCGTTCGGGTCTCCCCACTGGACGACGTAGTTGTCCTGCGAGCGGACGATCGCGAGCCCGTCGTAATACTTCTCCCGGACGAGCTTCACGATGTTCGCGAAATGCTCGGGAGCGAACGCGGGCGCGAGCTCGATCACGACGCGCCCCGAGGCGAGATCGAGGTAGAGCGTGTTCTCGGGCGGGATCGGCCGCCAGTCGGAGGATTTCGAGGCGGCGAGGACGTCGGCGCTCGTCGGGGCGGCGGGCTTCGCGGTGGGCGCCGGGACGGGCATCGTTTCTCCGAACGCGGCGGCCGCGAACAGGAGCACCACCGAGGCGAACGGTCCCTTCCTCATGACGTCTCTCCCTTCGCGGCGGCCGCGTGCTCCCGTTTCCATTCCTCGCAGAACTCGATCCGGTGCTTGAGCGACGGGTGCGTGTAGAACCAGAGCTCGATGATCCGCGGCGGATCGTACTCCGACAGGTCGTGCGTGTTGAACTTCGCAAAGCCCGCCGCGAGCGCGTCGGGATCGCGCACGACGTCCAGGGAAAACGCGTCCGCCTGGTGCTCCTCCCAGCGCGAGAAGGCGTTGGCGGCGGGCGCCGCGAGGAACGAAAAGACCGAGACGATCAGGAGCACGAGCGGCAGGCCGGCGGGATCCGAGACGGGGCCGATCGCCCAGCGTTCTCCCCGCCGCGCGGCGAGTCGAGGGTAGAGCCCCTTCACGAGTCCCGCGCCGAGGAGGATCAGGACCGCCCCGAGCGCGAGCCCCTTCCACAGGTGATGGAGGACGTAGTGTCCCATCTCGTGCCCCATGACCGCCACGATCTCGCGAGGCGTCTGGGTCTGGAGCAGCGTGTCGTAGATGACGATCCGCTCGGTCCCGAGGAGCCCCGCGACGTAGGCGTTCGTGTGCCCCGACTGGCGGCTCGCGTCGACCTCGTACACGTCGTCGGCGGCGATTCCCTGCGAGTGCGCGAGGTCCAGAAGCTTCGTCTTCAGCGGCCCCGGCGCGAGCGGCGTGAACTTGTTGAAGAGCGGCGCGATGAACACCGGCTCGACGGCGACCGCGAAGATCGTGAACGCCATCGCCACGGCCGCGCCGATCAGCCACCACCGGCGCGGAAAGCGGCGAATGACGGCGTAGAGCGCAACCGCGAACACGCCGCCGAGGACGACGCCGAGCCCGAGCCCCTTCCCCCAGTCGCCGAACCATTGCGGAAGGCTCTGGTGCGCGAAACCGTACCGCTTCTCGCGGTACCAGCCGGAATAAACGTCGAGCGGGAGGGCGAAAAGCGACGTGACGAGGACGAAGAGCCCGAAATAGAGGAAGACGGCGAGGTTCTCGCGACCCGTGCGCCGCCGCGCCCAATCGCGCATCCGCGCGGAGAACCGGAAGCGCAGGAGTCCCCAGAGCACCGCGAGTCCCCACAGGCTCCCGGCGATCGAGAGCGCATAGCGGCCGTGCATGTAGCGGATCTGGCGGCTCTGATCCCGGGGGATCTCGACTTTCTCCTCGGGGCTCGCGGCGGCCGTCGCCGGCTGCGGGGGCGCCGAAGGCGCGGCGGCGCGCTGGCCGGCGCCCCGCGAGGGCAGAGCCGCCGCGGCCAGGAACATCATGACGAGCCCGGCGCGCTTCACGATCCGGATTCTACGGCGCGGCCGTTCCCTCGAACGTTAGAATCGCGGGTTCATGCCGGAGATGCCGCTGGCCTTCGCCGCGCTCATTCCCGCCTTCGAGTGCGCCCCGACGATCGGTCCCGTCGTCGCCGCGGCGAAGCGGCACGTGGCGAACGTCGTGGTCGTCGACGACGGGTCGCGGGACGCCACGGGCGCCGAGGCGGCCCGCGCCGGAGCCCGCGTCCTCACGCGGCGCGAGAACGGCGGGAAGGGCGCGGCGATCCGGACGGGCCTCGAGAGCCTCCTCGCGAACCCGCGCGTGTCGCACGTGGTATTCCTCGACGGCGACGGTCAGCACGACCCGGCGGAGATCCCGAAGTTCCTCGACGCCGCGGGACGCGGCGAGCCCTTCGTGATCGGCTCCCGGATGGGAGAGCCGGACGCGATCCCCGCCTACCGATACGAGACCAACCGGATCGGCGACATGATCCTCTCGAGGATGACGGGGCTGCGGGTCGAGGACGGCCAGTCGGGGTTCCGCGCGGTCGCTTCGGCGCTTCTGGCGAAGGTCCGGCTGCGCGCCAACGGGTATCTCGTCGAGACGGAGATGCTGCTGAAGGCGGCGCCCTTCGTCCGCCGTTTCGCGACCGTCCCGATCCGCGCGATCTACGGGGGGCCGTCGCATTACCGCCCTTTCCGCGACACGTGGAAGATTTCGTGGGGAGCCGTGTTCATCAAGGTCTTCGAGACGGAATGACGGCGCAACCCGTCCGCTTCGATCCCGCGCCGGCCGTCCTCACGGTCGATCTCGAGGAATGGTTCTGCATCTGCGGCGACGAGCACTACTCCGATCCGCGGAACTGGGACGCGTTCGAGCCGACGATCGAGCGCAACGCCGCCGCGCTCCTCGAGCGGTTCTCCGCCGCGGGCCGGCGAGCGACCTTCTTCGTCGTCGGCTGGATCGCCCGGCGCTACCCCGCGCTCGTGAAGCGGATCGCGTCGGCGGGCCACGAGATCGCGTTCCACGGGATGACGCACCGCCGCTGCGACGAGATGACCGCGGCCGAG
>DATFVB010000205.1 GCA_035260525.1 Thermoanaerobaculia bacterium | reverse complement strand
GATCGGGACGCTCGGCGGCTACTCCGGCGTGTGCCTCGCGCGGGCGCTCCCGCCGGGCGGGACGCTCGACACGTTCGAGTTCGACGCGCGCCACGCGGAGGTCGCGCGGGAGTCCTTCCGGCGCGCGGGAGTCGAGCACCGCGTCCGGATCCACGTCGGACGCGCGATCGAGAACCTTCCCGGGATCGAGCGCGACGCGCCCTTCGACCTCGTCTTCGTCGATGCCGACAAGGTCGGCTATCCGGAGTACTACCGCTGGGCGGCGGCGCACCTGCGCCGCGGCGGCGTGCTGCTCGCCGACAACGTCTTCCGCGCGGCGTGGGGTCCGCAGGAGGGTTGGAGCCGCGAGAGCGTGGAAGCGCTCGACCGGTTCAACCGGGAGCTGGCGGGAGGGGGCGATTTCGCGGCGACGTTCGTGCCCACGGTCGAGGGGCTGGCAATGGGAGTGAAGCTCTAGGCGCGAGTGGGGCGCTTCCCTGTCATTGCGAGGAGCGAAGCGACGAAGCAATGTCACGCCGTGGACCCTGGAGATTGCTTCGCTTCGCTCGCCATGACGGGGCTAACACCGTCCGGCTTTCTGTTCCACAGAATGACAGCAAACCGTCGGTGACGAGGCGCGGCGAGACGCGAGCCCGACGGGATGCGGGTCGCCCGCGAGATCCCGAGGCATACCGGGGCGTATGTCGCAGGGTCTCGCGGACGGCACGCGCCCGTCCGGCTCGATGTATCGCCGCGCCGGCTAGTTAAACGATGGGATCCTCGACCGACACCCCAAATAGACCGCTGATCATCTTGGGCTCGAATAACGTGGACTTCTGCGGCAGCACCTCGCCCTGGGCGACGACGTTCTGCACGGCGTCGATCGGCGTCGGCCGGAGCAGGATCGCCATCTGCGCGCCGCCGCTCCGGGCGAGCCCGACGGCCGCGTCCTCGTCCTTGGGAAACGACACGTGCTCCCCGCGCTCGATCTGTCCGGGCTCGATGCCCAGAACGCCGCGCAGGAACGCGACCTCGAGGGTCGAGACGTCGAGCCGCCGCCACGCCGCACTCTTCTCCGCCGGCCAGGAGACCGGCGCCCCTTCCCGCAGCGTCAGGAGCCCCGCACCGTTTTTCGTGACGACGAGGAAACCGGAGCGGTCGCGCGGGAGCGCCTCGAGCTCCGCCCGTCCCTCCTCGGCGGACCCGAGCGGCGTCAAGTCGAAGAACGCCTGCGCCTTCCCGAACATCGCCTCGGCCGAGAAATCGGGGAGCCCCGAAACCGCCCGAGGGATGGCGAAGGCTTCGAGACCGGGCGAGGCGACGTCGACGATCGCGCACAGCTTGAACGCGGCGGTCGGCAGCTTCTCGGCTTCCGGCGAAAGCGAGAATTTGAGCGCGGTTTCGTACCGGTGATGGCCGTCGGCGATGAGCGACCCCGCCGTCGAGAGGAGCCTCTGGAACCGCACGTGCTCGGAGGTGTCCTCGACGCGCCACGCGTCGTGGCGGTTGCCGGCCAGGTCCCGGCACGTGAGGTCCGGCGCGCGGCGCGTCTGGAGCGCCGGGTCGAGCGGAGCGCGCGACAGCAGGAAGACCATCCCGAAGTCGGCGTGCGATGCGCGCAGGAGGTTCAGCCGGTCCTCCTTGGCCTTGGCGAGCGTGCGCTCGTGCGGGCGGATCGACCCTCCCTCGTACGGCTCGAGCCGGACGAGCGCCACGAGCGACCGCCGCGCCTTCGTCGTCCCGTCGCGCCCCGGGAAGACGACCTGGTGGATCCACACCGCCGCCGAGCGCTCGTGGTACATCGCGCCGGTCCGCAGCCAGTCCTTCAGCTGCCAGTTCGCCTCGGCGTAGACGTCGCCGCCGTCTTCCTTCCGCGCGTCGAAGTGGACGATGTTCTCGGGAGCGCGGGCGTAGAGCTCCTCGCGGATCTTCGGCGTCACGCGGTCGTACGGCGGCGCGACGAGGTTGTCGAGGCCGCGTTCGGCGATGGTCTGGGGCGAGTACCTCAGCGCCCGGAACGGATGAATTTCCATGGGCCCGGATTGTATACGCGCGATCGAAGCGCGCGCCTGAGTCGGACGCGCTACGGCAGGGCGGGAGTCGCGCGCGGGGACGCCGGGAGGCGGAAGTCCGAGAAGAGAATGTGGTCGTAGAAGTAGTGGATGAGGAGGAACGAGAGCACGACCACGTAGTAGCACTGGTCCTGCGGGAACCCGAGGCCGCGCCACAGCAGGAGATAGATGACGCCGGCGGCGAGGGTGAAGCCGATCATCGCCGCGTAGTAACGCGCCGTCTTCGCCCGGCCCGCGAGCTTGCCGACGAACTGCGAGCCGATCTCGCCCCGCTGCGCCTTGCCGTCGAGGATGAACCACGTGAGCGCGAGGTACTGCAGCGAGTGCCACGTGTTGAAGCCCTGGAAGGAGACGTCGAGGTTGTCGAAGATCGGGACGATGAACGCCATCGAGATCGTGAGCGCCATGAAGAGGAGACGGGGCCAGCCGGCCACGCCGCGCCGGATCTCACCCGCCGTGCGCGCGGCGTAGAACACGAACAGGACCGCGAAGCCCGCCGCGAAGACGTAGGGGAGCAGCTCGGATCGGAGAAACCGCGGAAAGAGGAGCGGCTGCGACCCGATCACGAACTCGCCCCGCACGAACTTGAACATCGCCATCGTGTAGAGGGCGCCGAGGATCACGGCGGCGTCGAGCAGCCGGTCGAACGTGGAGACCGTCTGGTATTTGCGCCGGTAGGCCTCGGAGATGTACTGCGCCTGGTGCGTCACGTGGACCGAGGCCCAGAAGAAGAACCCCGTGAGGAGGACGGGAAAGGCGTAAACGGAGCCGAGGATGACGAGCCCGGGGATGACGACGAGGGGGAGATAGGCCAGCCACCCGAACCGCCGGCGAAATCCGGGCTCCAGGGCCGTCCGGAGGTAGGTCGAGTACATGTGGGGACCGCCGACCAGCACCGTGACCGAGAGCCCGACCACGAGCGACGCCGTCGCGACCGAGATTCCCATGCGCTGCAGGAACCCGTAGCCGAAGTAGGGAAGGAACACCAGAACGGCGGAAAGCGTCAGGAAACCGAGATCGAATCCCCGGCTCTTGATCCACGGATTCTCAACCGGCGTCGACACTTCGGTTCCGGACGCCGCAAGGTTCATGCCCGAATTCCCTCCCGATTTCGATTATAGACAATCGGAACGGCCCCTTGAAACGAGCGTGAGGCCGTCAATCGGCGCGCCCGCAACCAGTGCTACCATTCCGGCGCTGATGAATCGCATTTCGGCGATCCTTTTCTGCTCGATCGCTCTCCCCCTGTTCGCCGCGGACGCTCCGCCGGCGGCGCCCGCTCTCCTCCCGATGCCGGAAACCAACCCGCTCGCGTGCGCGAGCGACACGCCCCCGGGCCTCGTCACCCGAGACTTCCCGTCGGGAGTGGAGGTCACGATTCCGGAGTTCGTCGCGATCCGCGTCGACGCCAAGGGCGGGATCGAGGAGATCCTCTTCGTCCACGACCCGATCCCGTCGCTCCAGGCGCAGGAACGCCAGTCGTTCCTGAAATGGGACTTCCTCCCCCCGAAGAAGGGGGGCGTGGCGGTCGCCGGCTGGGCGACGATCGAGCTCGACCTGAAAGTCGAGTACTCCCGTCCGCAGATCGCGCGGGCGACGGTCGTCCCGGTCGGGCCTCAGGATCCGCTCCCGCCGGCTCTTTCCGAGAAGTGGGACCAGTCGTGGCTGACGACCGCGCCGGCCCTTTCGGACCTGAAGGGCGCCGAGTCCGCCGAGGCTCTCGATCAGCCGGCGCTGCCGAAGCGGACGAAATGGTACGCGGACCGCTACAAGGGACCGCTCGCCGTGAAGCTCTGGGTCGAGATCTCCGAGACCGGGCATGCGGTGCGGCTCGCGCCGGTGGAGCTCAAGGACGCGGCGCTCCTGCCGTACCTCGAGCGCGCAATCTCGCGCTGGACGTTCACGCCGGCCCGCAACCAGGGGCAGGCGATCTCCTGCTGGGCCGTCCTCGAGCTCGACGGGACGATCAGCTACGACGTGTCGCTCGTGCGCGCCGCCTCGATCAAAAAATCGATCGGGCAATAGCAGGCTCGGCGATACATCGAGCCGGACGGGCGCGTTCCGCCCGCGCCGCCCTCAACGTACGTTCTCAGTACGCCTCGGGACGCCGCGGGCGACACGCATCCCGTCGGGCTCGCGTCTCACCGCGCTTTCAGGTTATCGACAACCGAATTTCGCTCAGCCTTCATCGAACGTTCAGCTAAGCCGACGACGCGGCCGCGAACCGGACGAAGTCGTCTTGCAGATCGATTCGCCGCGCTCGCGATGGCGGAGATGACCCTGTTGACACCACGCCGAGGCGCGGCCAGACGCGTTGGAAGACGGGCTCGGGCGGCTTGGCCCGCGGGTGCGGCGTACCGGGGCGTACGTTAAGCCCGCGGGCAAGCCGCACGGGCCCGTATAACGGCGCGTATGGTACGCGCCTGATCTACCGGACCTATTTGGCTTCCAGCCAATTGCGACCCACCCCGACGTCGACCTTGAGCGGCACCGCCAGCGCGGCCGCGCTCTCCATCTCCGCGACGATGCGCGCCCGGGCCCGGTCGAGCTCTTCCTCCGGCACTTCGAACAGGAGCTCGTCGTGCACCTGGAGGAGCATGCGCGTCCCCATCTTCCCCTCCCGCAGGCCGCGGTCGACCGCGATCATCGCGAGCTTGACGATGTCGGCCGCGGAGCCCTGGAACGGCGCGTTCTGCGCCATGCGCTCGGCGTTGGCGCGCACCATTCCGTTGCTCGACCGGATCTCCGGGATCGGGCGCTCGCGGCCGAAGATCGTCGTCACGCAGCCGTTCTCGCGCGCCCCGGCGACGACTCCCTCCAGCGTCGCGCGGACGCCGGGAAACTGCGCGAAGTAGGCTTCGATGAATTCCTTCGCCTCTCCCGTCGGCACCCCGAGGTCCTTGGCGAGGGAGAACGCCCCCATCCCGTACAGCAGCCCGAAGTTGATCCTCTTGGCCGCGATCCGCATCTCGAGCGTGACGAGGTCCGGGGAGACGTTGAAGACCTTCGCCGCCGTCGCGCGGTGGACGTCCTGTCCCTCGGCGAACGCCTGGATCATCGCGGCGTCGCCGGAGACGTGCGCGAGGATGCGCAGCTCGATCTGCGAGTAGTCGGCGGCGAGCAGGCGGCGTCCTTCCGGCGCGATGAAGCCGCGGCGGATCTCGCGTCCCGCCCCGGTCCGGATCGGGATGTTCTGCAGGTTCGGGTCGGACGACGACAGCCGTCCGGTCGCGGCGACCGTCTGGTTGAACTTCGCGTGGATGCGGTTCCCGGCGTCGACGAGCTGGGGCAGGGCGTCCGCGTAGGTCCCCTTGAGCTTCGAGATCTCGCGGTGCTCCATCAGGAGCGACGCGATGCGGTACCCCTGGGAGGCCAGCGTCTGGAGCGTCTCGACGCCGGTCGAGAACGACTTCGTCTTCGCGGTCTTCCTCCCCGTCGGAAGGTTCAGCTTCTCGAAGAGGATCCGGGAAAGCTGCGGCGGCGAGGCGACGTTGAAGGCCTCGCCCGCCTCCGAGAAGATCTCCGATTCGAGGCGCGCGACGTCGGCCGCCATCCGCTCCGACAGCGCCCGCAGATACGGGACGTCGACGAGAATTCCCGCCGCTTCCATCCGCGCGAGCACCGGAGTGAGCGGCGTCTCGATCGTCTCGAAGACGCGCCGGAGGTTCGGCTTCTCGGCGAGCTCCCCGCCGAGCTTCTCGCGCATCTCGAGGGCCCATCGGGCGCGCTCGGCCGCCCAGCGTCCGGCGGTCTCGATCGTCCCGCCGGGAATTCCCGCCTCCTTCGCGGTGGCCGCCTTTCGCCGGAAGAGGTCGAGCGCGATCGCCTCGAACTCGGGATTCGACGTCCCGCAGGCGAGCACGTACCGCGCGACGCACGGGTCGAAGATCGCGGGCGGATCGTCGATGCCGTGCCGCAGCAGGAATGCGTCGATACCCTTCGCGTCGGGAGAGACCCACGCGACGCCGCGGAGCGCCGCGAGCCTCGCGGCGAGCTCGTTTCCGGTCTCTTCGCCGACGGCCGTCTCCGCCCCGTCGGAGAGCGCGAAGAGATACCGCCCGTCGGCCGGTATCTTCGCGGGTCCGCTCTCGAGCGGCAGCGTCGCGTCCCCCGGGCCGGACGGCGCGGCGGCCGAGGGGCCGCTCAACCCGACGACCGAGACGCCGAGCCATTCAGCCGCGGCCGACGGCGTGAACGGCTCCCCCGCCGCGAGCTTCCGGAACGCGACGTCCTCGACCGAGCCCGGCGCCGCCGACTCGAGCTCCTCGACGAGGGAATGGAACTCGAGCTCGGAGTAGAGCGCCTTCAGCTTCTCCGGGTCCGCGGGATCGAGCCGCAGCGCTTCCATGTCGAGCTCGACCGGGAGGCTGCGCTCGAGCTCGACGAGCCGCCGCGACAGGCGCGCGTTCTCGGCGCCCGCGGCGAGCGCCTCGCGCGTCTTCTTCGCCGTGATCTCCGACGCGTGCGCGAGGACGTTCTCGAGAGAGCCGTACTGCTGGACGAGCTTCTTCGCGCCGACCTCGCCGATGCCGGCCACGCCCGGGACGTTGTCGGAGGCGTCTCCCATGATCGCGAGCACGTCTCCGACCCGCTCGGGCGGCACGCCGAAGAACTCCTCGACCCCGCCGGCATCGAGCATCTTTTCGCGCATCGCCTGGTACATGCGGACTCGCGGCCCGACGAGCTGCAGAAAGTCCTTGTCGGTCGTGAAGAGCACGACGTCGATCCCCTGCGCCGCCGCCTTCATCGCGAGGGTCGCGATCACGTCGTCGGCCTCGAAGCCGTGGAGCTCCAGGATCGGCATGCGGAACGCCTCGCAGAGCCGGCGGATGTACGGGATCTGCACGGCGAGGTCGTCCGCCATCGGCTTCCTCTGGGCCTTGTAGTCGGCGTAGGCCTCCTTCCGGGCGGTCGATTCCGAGATGTCGAACGCGATTCCGACGTGCGACGGCTTGTGCTCGCGAACGAGCTTCCTCAGGATCGCCGCGAATCCGTAGATCGCGTTGGTCGGGAAGCCCTTCGAGTTGTTGAGCGAACGGATCGCGTGGAACGCGCGGTGGAGCGCGTTGGAGCCGTCGACGAGATACAACAGGGGCCGCTTTTCCGCCACGATTCGAGTTTATCCCGCGTGCGGAAGCTCCCTCTGTCGGCGCACGGGAAAAATCCTCCCGGCTTCAAGCGCGGTGAGACGCGAGCCCGATCGCCGCCGCTCTACGAGCTATGGCGGATTAATCGTTTCGACGGGCCCCTGAGCCGCAAGCACCGTTGTTGACACGATCCGCCGTAGCCTTGGCGAAGGTGGACGGGATGCGGGCCGCTCCGCGGGACCCGCAGGCGTACCGAGAGCGTACGTCGGAGGGTCACGCGGGCGGCACGCGCCCGTCCGGCTCGATGTATCGCCGCGCCCTACTGCCGCCGAAGGTGTCGCCAGACGAAGAGAGCGAACCCCGCGAGAATCATCACGCCGATCGCCGCGTCGAACTTGTGAAAGTACGCGCCCAGCACCGTCCAGTGCTCGCCGAGCTTCGACCCGATCCACGCGAGCCCGAGGCACCAGGGAAGCGATCCCGAAAACGTGTAGAGGACGAAGCGGCGCATGTCCATCCGCGAGACCCCGGCGGGAAAAGCGATGAACGTGCGGATGACGGGAAGAAGGCGGGCGACGAAGACGACCGGCTCGCCGTGGCGCTGGAAGAGCCGGTCGGCGAGGTCGAGATCGTGGTGCGAGAGGAGCACCCACTTGCCGTATTTTTCGATGAGCGGCCGCCCCCCATAGAGCCCGAGGTAGTAGGCCGGGATCGAACCGACGACGCAGCCGACCGCCCCGAAGAAGCCGAGCCATCCGACGGAAAAACGCCCCTGCGAGGCGAGGAATCCGGCAAACGGCATGATCAGCTCGGACGGGAGGGGGATGCAGGCGGACTCGATCGCCATGAGACCCGCGACGCCGGCGTAGCCCCCCGACTGGATCGTGGCCAGGATGAACCGCGAGACGAGAGCGACGAGATGTCCGATCAAAACCCGCGCACGATAGCACGGGCGTCGTCGCCGGAGCGGGCCGGATCAGAGGGCGGGTCGTCGACGGTAACCGCGAAGGGCGAGGAAGGCAGACGGTGCCGACCGAGCCTGCGGGCTCGCTTCGTCGGGCCCATCGCATCGCGGTGAATTTCGGTGAAGTCACCGAGCCGAAATTCCCGCGATGCGGGAGCGAGAGCGCGGCGAGGGGGTGGCGGCGGGCGCGGTCGAGTCGACACAAGGCTGCGTCGCGAAGCGACGCCTCCGCGCGACTTCTCCCGCCGGGAGAAGGTGGCGGCCGTAGGCCGCCGGATGAGGGAGATTCGACGAGCTGCGCCGCCGCCACGCGCTCCCGTCCCCCGAGCAAGCTCCCGCGACGGATGCATCCGCCTCCGCCCTCCTTCGCCAAGGCTTCGGAGGGCTTCGGCGCGACAAGTCGCCGCGCCGCAACGCCGCGAATCGAAGACCTCCGGCGATCAGTTATGACAACGGCGAGGCGCGGCGAGGCGCGAGCCCGGCGGGATGCGGGGAGCCGACGAGATCGCGGTGAGCGACCGCGACGCGGTCGTCCCCGCAAAGCTTGTCCCCGCGAAAGCGGGGAGCGGGGACCCAGAGCTCTGGATTCCGGCGCACACGGGATTGACAAGAGAAACTCAGGACGCACGGTCTCGCGGCCGCCAGGCGCGACCGGTCGTGGCCGTTCCGATCGGGCGTTTGATCCTCATTCGCGGCGGTCGAGCGGAGTCATCGCGAGCCGCCGCCGTGCTTTTCCCGTCGGGCCCCGTAGCGGTCGAGCCGAGCAGGCGAGCCGCGGAGGACACGTCGCGGAAAGTCTCCGCGAGTAACCGAAGCGGAGGAGGTCCGCGACGTGGGAGGCCGGCGCGTTCCAGCGCGTCAGCGCGAGCGCGACCGGCCGACGTGTCGCGTGCTAGAGTTTTTCGATGGCGTCCATGAAATCCCGCCAGATGCGCTCCACGACGGTCCTCTGCGTCCGCCGCGACGGCCGGGTCGCGATCGCCGGCGACGGCCAGGTCACGATGGGAACGACGGTGATGAAGACCGGCGCGGCGAAGATCCGCCGGCTCTACGAGGGAAGGGTGCTCGCGGGGTTTGCGGGCACCTCCGCCGACGCCTTCGCCCTCTTCTCGAAATTCGAGGCGAAGCTGGACGAGCACCGCGGGAACCTCGAGCGCTCCGCGATCGAGCTCGCCCGCGACTGGCGAACGGACAAGATCCTGCGGCAGCTCGAGGCGCTCTTGATCGTCGCGGACAAGGAGCTGTCCCTCCTCATCTCGGGCACCGGCGACCTGATCTCCCCCGACGAAGGGCTGCTGGCGATCGGCTCCGGCGGTCCGTACGCTCTCGCGGCCGCCCGCGCGCTCCTCAAGCACACGACGCTGCCGGCTCCGGAGCTCGCGCGCGAGGCGCTGACGATCGCCGCCGGGATCGACATCTACACGAACGACCGCATCAAGGTCGAAGAGCTGTAATGAATAGTGCGGGCTGCTGATCGTGGTCTTCCTGATGCCGGGCGACCTCGCCGAGTCGGCGAAAACCGAGGCCGCGAAAGCGGACGGCGGAGACCTCACGCCGCGCCAGATCGTCGCCGAGCTCGACAAGTTCATCGTCGGGCAGGACAAGGCCAAGCGCGCGGTCGCGGTCGCGCTCCGGAACCGCTGGCGCCGCCTGCGCCTGCCGCCGGAGGTCGCGCGCGAGATCCTCCCGAAGAACATCCTGATGATGGGGCCGACCGGCGTCGGCAAGACCGAGATCGCGCGCCGCCTCGCCCGTCTCGCGAGGGCGCCCTTCCTGAAGATCGAGGCGTCGAAATTCACCGAGGTCGGCTACGTCGGACGCGACGTCGAATCGATCGTCCGCGACCTGACGGAGGTGGCCGTCGGGCTCGTGCGCGAGGAGAAGACGCGCGAGATCGCGGCGCAGGCAGAGGCGCGGACGGAAGAACGCCTGCTCGACCTCCTCCTGCCCAAGCTCGCCCCCGCCGAAGCCGAGGAGACCCGGCGCAAGCTCCGCGCGCTCCTTCGCGAAGGGAAGCTCGAGGACCGGATGATCGACGTCGAGGTGACCGAGCAGGCGTTTCCGTCGTTCCAGATTCTCACCAACCAGGGCGCCGAGGAGATGGACGTGTCGTTGAAGGACATGCTCCCGAACATCTTCGGCGGGAAGAAGAAGAACCGCTCCTGCCCGGTCTCCGAAGCGCGCCAGATCCTGCGGAGCGAGGAGGAGTCGCGGCTGATCGACCCGCAGCAGCTCTCCCGCGAGGCGGTCGCCCGCGCCGAGTCGGCGGGGATCGTCTTCCTCGACGAGATCGACAAGGTCGCGGGACGCGAAGGGAGCCGCGG
Source organism: Thermoanaerobaculia bacterium (assembly GCA_035260525.1). Classification (NCBI taxonomy): domain Bacteria; kingdom Pseudomonadati; phylum Acidobacteriota; class Thermoanaerobaculia; species Thermoanaerobaculia bacterium. The sequence continues at coordinate 7,268 of DATFVB010000205.1, read as the reverse complement.
CGGGCCGGACGTGTCGCGGGAAGGGGTCCAGCGCGACCTGCTGCCGATCGTCGAGGGAACGCAGGTGCATACCAAGCACGGGATGGTGCGCACCGACCACGTCCTCTTCATCGCCGCCGGCGCGTTCCACGTCGCCAAGCCCTCGGACCTGATTCCCGAGCTCCAGGGAAGATTTCCGATCCGCGTCGAGCTCGACTCCCTCTCCGAGGGGGACTTCGTGCGGATCCTGACGGAGCCGGAGAACGCGCTGACGAAGCAGTACCGGGCGCTCCTCTCGGCCGAGGGGGTCGTGCTCGAGTTCACCGACGACGCCGTCGCCGAGATCGCCAAATGGGCCGAGCGCGTCAACCGGCAGCTCGAAAACATCGGCGCGCGCCGGCTCCACACGATCCTCGAGAGGCTCCTCGAGGAGGTCTCGTTCGAGGGCCCGGAGCTCTCGGGCAAGACGCTGTCCATCGACGCGGCGATGGTCCGCGAGCGGGTCGCCGACCTCGCCCGCAACGAAGACCTCTCCCGCTACGTCCTGTGATCCGTCGCGCCGCGGGGATCCTTCTCATCGCCGTCGCCGCGGGCGGATGCGGGAAGAAGGGAGACCCGCTCCCGCCGCTCCCGACCCGTCCCGCGCGCACGCACGACCTCGCCGCCGAGCAGCAGGGGGAGTCCGTCGAGATCTCGTTCACGTTCCCCTCCCAGCGCGTCGACGGCGCGCCGCTGCGGGACCTGGTCGAGATCGACGTCTACCGGATGGAGAACCCCTCGCCGGCCTTCACTTCGCCGGCGGTCGCGGCGGGCGCGCGCTCCGACCGCGCGCCGATCTCGGGCGAGCGCCGGCGCGCCGAGGCGGAGCGCCGGCGCGAGGATCAGATCCTCTCCGCGTCCCATCGCGCCGCGGCGATTCCTTCCGACTTCTTCTCCGCGGCGACCCGCGGAAGCCGGATCGTCTGGCGCGACGATCTGCGGCCGTTCCTCGCGCTCCCGCATCCACCGACCCTCGGGTGGGCGGTCGTCGCCGTGCGCCGAAACGGCGAGCGGAGCGAGATCTCGAACATCGCCACACTCGTTCCGGCGGTTCCTCCCGCCGCGCCGGCGGACCTCCTGGCCGAGGCCGAGGAAAAGCGCATTTGCCTGACGTGGAAGCCGCCGGAGAAGGACCTCTCCGGAGCGCCCGTCGAGATCGCCGGCTATCGCGTGTACCGGCGGCTTCTCGCCGACCCCGATTACGGCGCTCCCTTGAACGCCGACCCGGTTTCGGCGCCCGAGCTCGCCGACACGACCGCCGCGTACGGATCGGCGTACGTCTACACGGTGACGGCCATCGCGAAGGACCGCGCAAAGGCGGAAGGCCCCCCCGCCGTCCAGTTCGGGGTCGACTACCGGGACGTCTTTCCGCCGCCCCGCGTCGCACGGGTCGACGCGCTGCCCGAAGAGCGCCGCGTCCGTCTCTCATGGGACCCGGTCGAAGCGAAGGACCTCGCCGAATACCGGATCTGGCGCACGGAGAACGGCGGCGCGCTTTCGCTCGTCGGCACCGCGCCGCCCGACCGCCCGGAGTTCGACGACGCGACGGTCTCGCCGGGAGGGACCTACCGCTACACCGTCCGCGCCGTCGACAAGAGCGGGAACGAGAGCGCGGCGTCGCCGGAAGCGGTCGCCAAGCCCTTCGAGTAACCGTCGCGCCCTTCGACGCCGGAGAGGGACTCGTTGGCAACTGAGCGCCACTCATGACACTTTCGGGCTCTTCGCATCGCGGGGGACCCTCCGCGAAGTAACCGAGCGGAGGTCCCGCGATGCGGGAGCGGGAGCGTCGGCGAGGGGGTGGCGGCGCCGCGGTCGAGTCGCTCGTTCGACGAGCCGCGGCGCCGCCACGCGCTATCGGTCCCCGAGCCAGCTCCCGCGACGGGAAAAAAAAAGGCGCCCCGGAGGGGGCGCCTCGATTCGACGAAGAGAATGTCGTTACTTCGTGGCCGGCGGAGCTTCCTTGGGCTCGGTCGACTTCTTCATCATCTTCTTGTGATGCATCATCGTCTTGCCGGTGTACGGAGAGACCGTCACGGTCTTCTTGCCCGCGTCATCGGTCGCCTCGTGGACCTTGACCTTGTTGCCGACGGCGACGGCCGGATCGACGTTGGCGGTCGTATCGCTGGCGCTGAGGTCGAAACTGTAGTCCTTGTTCTTCGGGCCGGTCACGGTGATCTTCTTGCCGGCGTCGAGCTCCTTGACGGTGCCGATAACCGTCTTCCCCTTGCTCTTGGTGTTCGGTCCGGGACCGGTATGCTTGGTCTCGGTCTTCTGGGCCATCGTCTTGTTCGTGTCGGCCGTGCTGCCCGTCTGCGCCGACGCCGTGTAGGCCACGGCGAAGATCGCCGCCGCCGAGAGAGCCATCCAATTCTTCTTCAAAAGACACCTCCTACATTGCACAGACCCCACTTATTCATCGAGGCGGGGGCCGAAACCTCACACCGTCAGGAGGTTGGAAGGAGCATGCCAAAAGAGTGCCAGCGCAACCCGTTAGCTGTCAAACAGCTCGGTTTCTATTCCCGAATCGGCCGCACCATTTCGTCAGGTGGCTCGCCCGGTATCGTCGGAAATGCGCCGGCGCAGGCCCGCCAGGTCGCCCGAGGACATCAGCAGGACGACGTCGTCGGGGCGCGCTTCGCGCTCGAGGATGGGCTCGATCTCCTCGACCCGTTCGGGCAGGAACACGCGCCGTCCGAGCGCCGAGAGAGCTCGCCGCACCGCTTCGCGGTCGATCAGCTGGTCGGGAGTGAATCGGCCCGCGTGGAAGACCGGCGCGAGGACGACGCAGTCGGCGGCCGCGAGCGCGCGCTCGTAATCCTTCTCGAAGAACTTCCGGCCTGCCGTGATCGACCGCGGCTCGAACAGGCCCCACACCCGCCGGCCGGGCCAGCGCTGCCGCGCGGCGGCGAGCGTCTCGAAGACCGCCGTCGGATGGTGCGCGAAGTCGTCGACGTAGAGGACGCCGTTTCGGGTGCCGAGGACCTCGAGACGGCGCTTCACCCCCGAAAACCGCGGAAGCGCGGCCGAGATCTCGCCGGCGGAGAGTCCGAGACGCCGCGCCGCCGCGTACGCCATCGCGGCGTTGCGGACGTTGTGGCGGCCGAAAAGGGGGGATCGCAGGCGCACGGTCTCCCCCGGGCCGGCAACGGTGAACTCCGTCCCGCCGGCGTCGACTGCGAGGTCCGCCGCGTCCACTTCCCCGTCTCCTTCGAGCGACACGAAGACGACGGGAGCGCGCGCGCTTTCCGCGAGAGTGCGCACGCGCGGGTCGTCTCCATTGGCGACGACCACACCGTCCGGCGGGACGATCACGATCACCTTCCGGAAGGCGTCCTCGACGGCCTTCACGTCGGGATAGAGGTCCGCGTGGTCGAACTCCACGTTGTTGACGAGAAGCGTCCGCGGCTCGTAGTGGAGGAATTTGGGCCCGCGGTCGAAGAACGCCGCGTTGTACTCGTCCCCCTCGAGCAGGAAATGGGGGCCGGCGCCGTCGCGAAAGCCCGCTCCGAAATTCTTGAGCTCGCCGCCGACGAGGAATCCGGGGTCGCGCCCGGCGTCGGTCAGGATCCAGGCGAGCAGCGCCGAGGTCGTCGTCTTCCCGTGGGTGCCGGTCACGACGACCGAATGCTTCCCCGGCAGGAGAAAGCGCCGGATCGCCTGCGGCAGGGAAAGGTACGGAAGTCCGAGCTCGAGGACGCGCTGTACTTCCGGGTTCGTCCGCGGCACGGCGTTGCCGATGACGACGCGGTCGGCGTCCGCCGGCACGTTCTCGGCGCGGAAACCGGAGAGAACGGGAATCCCCGCCCGGGCGATCAGGTCGGACATGGGCGGATAGAGCGCCGTGTCGGAGCCGCTCACCCGGTGTCCCCGGCCGGAGAGGAGCACCGCGAGCGGCGCCATCGCGGTCCCGCCGACAGCGATGAAATAGAGCTTTTCCCCGTTCACCGCCCCATTCTGCCTCACGGCGTCGAAATCGCGTACGCCGGGGCCTCCCCGCGCCGGGCCCTCCTCGAAAAGTTGAAATAAAGACGCCCGGGGTGCTAGTTTTCCTTGTTTGCTTGAGCCCGCATAACGAGAAAGGACGAACCATGCGCCGATTTCTGACACGAGCGGCCGTTCCGGCGATCCTCGCCGCGGCCGTCGCCCTCGGCTCTTCACCCGTCTCGGCCGCCGCGCCGGCGCCGGCGAAGAAGCCTGCCCCCGCTGCCGCCCCCGCCGCCGACAAGGTCGGCACCCCGAAGATCTCCGTCGATCCGATGCTGAAGGACGCCGGAACCGTCGCCAAGGGCGACCACGTCGAAGCCGTCTTCACGGTGAAGAACTCGGGGACGCAGGACCTCGTGATCTCCGACGCGCGCCCGTCGTGCGGGTGCACCGTCGCGTCGTTCGACCGCACGATCAAGCCGGGGCAGACCGGCAAGATCACCGCGGCCGTCGACACGAAGAACTTCTCGGGCCCGATCACGAAGACGGTATCCGTCGTCTCGAACGATCCCGAGACTCCCCAGCTCGCGCTGACGATCAAGGCGATCGTCAAGCCGTACGTCGAGGTCGCCCCGCAGGAGTTCGTGCGGTTCTCCGCGATCCGCGGCGACACGGCGAGCCAGGACCTCATCCTCTACTCGAGCGAGAAGGACTTCCACCCGACGGTCGCCGAGTCCTCCCAGCCGTACGTCAAGGCGCAGGTCTCCCCCGCCGCCGACAAGGAGAAGCTCGAAGGAAAGGCCGGAGAGCAGTACAAGCTCCACGTCACGCTCGAGTCCAACGCTCCCGTCGGCGTGCTGAACGCGCCGGTCCACGTCAAGACCGGTGTGGCCAAGCAGCCCGACATGGAGATCCGCGTCTCCGGCATCGTGCGCGACCGCATCAGCGTCACGCCCGCGTCGATCGTGTTCGGCAACTTCACGCCGGGCAAGGACGTGATCTCGCGCAACGTGATCTTCACGAACAACAAGCCGGCTCAGGCCGTGCGCGTCCAGAAGGTCGAGACGACGGTCTCCGGGGTTTCGGCCGAAGTCGTGCCGATGACCGAGGGGGTCAACTACACGATCGTGCTCAAGCCGAAGACCGATCTCAAGAAAGGGGAGTTCTCCGGAATGCTGAAGATCTACACGTCGGACAAGGAACGCCCGGAAATCGACGTGCCGCTGACCGGCAACGTCCTCTGATCGAAGGGAAGGGAAGGAACCGATGAAGAAGATCCTGTGGGGAGCGGCGCTCGTCGGAGCGGTGACGCTCTCGGCCGGCCTCATTGCCGCCGAAGACAAGCCGGCGAAGTCCGGAGACGAAGGAAAGGTGGTGCGCTTGCGCGACGGACTGCAATACGAAGACCTGAAAGTCGGCGAGGGCGCCCAGCCCAAGCTCGGCCAGACGGTGTCGGTGCACTACACCGGATGGCTGACCAACGGAAAGAAGTTCGACTCCTCGGTCGACCGCGGACGCCCGTTCGAGTTCGCTCTCGGGGAAGGGCACGTCATCAAGGGATGGGACGAGGGAGTGGCGACGATGAAAGTCGGCGGGAAGCGCAAGCTGACGATCCCTCCGGAGCTCGCTTACGGCTCCCGCGGCGCCGGCGGCGTGATTCCGCCCAATGCGACGCTCGTCTTCGAGGTCGAGCTCCTCGGCATCAAGTAACTCCCGGCATCGCACGGATGATCGAAGCGGCGGGTCTTCCCCGCCGCTTTTTTGTTTCATGACGGCGAGAGTCCGCTAAGTTAGCATCGACGTATGAATCGTCCCTTCATCGCCGTCCGCCCGGCCGAGCCCGCCGACGGCGACGCGATCGTGCGGCTCGAGCGTGAGCTCGCGGATTTCGAGCGCCTCGAAGGGCCGTCCGACGCCGAGGGACGCCGCCTGCTGGCGTGGATCTTCGACGAAAAGCGGTTCGACGCCCTCGTCGCGGAGCGCGGCGGGACGATCGTCGGAATCGCGATCTACTTCTTCTTCCCGACGTCGTTTCGCGCGCGTCTCGGCCTCTACCTCGAGGATATCGTGGTCGCGCGAGAGGCCCGCGGCGAAGGGGCCGGCGGCGCGCTCATGGCCGAGCTCGCCCGGATCGCCGAGAGCCGCGACTGCGGGCGCATGGAGTGGGCCGTCCTCGACTGGAACGAGCGCGCGCTCGACTTCTACCGCCGTCTCGGCGCGCGGCAGCATCGGGAATGGCTGAGGTACTCCCTGGAAGCGCCGGAGATCCGCGCGCTCGCCGCGGCCGCCGAAGACGAATCGCGCTAACGCCCGTCCACGACCGCGATCCCCGGAGCCGGAACCGGCTCGACGGGCGCGCGCGACGGGACGGCGGCCGACGCCGCCGCGCTGTATTCGAAGACGCCTCCGCCGTACGTCCCGGCATAGACGAGCGAAGGGGACGCGCCGTCGAACGCGAGGGAAAAGACGGTCGAGCTCGTCAGACCCGCGTTGACCGCGCTCCAGGTTTCGCCGTCGAGGCTGCGGAAGACGCCGCCGTTGCGCGTGCCGGCATAGAGCGGCCCGCCCGTCCGGTCGAACGCGACGCTGTAGACGTCCGAGGCCGTGAGGCCATGACCGGCGGGACGCCACGTCGAGCCCCCGTCGGCGCTCCTGACGATTCCGCTTCCTTCCGTTCCGGCGTAAACGACGCTCGGAGAACGCGGATCGATCGCGAGCGAGAATGCCGATCCCGCGAAGGAGCCCGCGCCGGCCGCCGTCCAGGAGGCACCGCCGTCGAAGCTCCGAAAGACGCCATGGCCGGTGCCCGCGTAGATCGGCCCCTCTTCCGGAGCGATCGCGATCGCGAACACCGTCTCGCTTCCGGAACCGAGAGGAACGGCCGTCCAGCTCTCCCCGCCATCGTCGCTCCGCAGGAGCCCGCCGAGGAACGTCCCCGCCCAGACGACCGAGGGATTTCGCGGATCGACGGCGACCGAGTAGACGTTGTTGGTCGCGAGCGTGCCGCCGACGGCGCTCCAGGACCCTCCTCCCGACGACTTCCAGAGGCCCTGATCCGTCCCGGCGTAGAGCGTCGGCCCGGCGCTCCCGTCGCTCGCGAGCGCGAAGACGGTCAGCGCGTCGGTTTCGGCCGCTTCCCAGGTCGCTCCGCCGTCGGCGCTTCGCAGGATCCCGCTTCCCCCCGTGGCGGCGTAGAGGCCCGAGGGCGTGGCGGCGAGCGCGTTGACCACCGTGCCGTTCATGCCGCGGTTTCCCGCCGCCCAGCTCGCTCCGCCGTCTTCGGTCTTGAAGGTTCCGAAGTTCGTCCCCGCCCACACCGTCCCCGG
>DATFVB010000204.1 GCA_035260525.1 Thermoanaerobaculia bacterium | reverse complement strand
CGATCGCGATCGCGCCGTCGGCGCTTCCGCCGGGCGTCCAGGGTTCGGCGTACGAGACCTCACTCATCGCGAGCGGAGGCGCGGGCCCGTACACGTTCACCCTCGCCTCCGGATCGCTTCCGCCGGGCGTCCACCTCGACGATTCGGGCGAGCTCTCCGGCACGCCGACGTCGACCGGGACGTTCAACTTCAGCCTCGCGGCCACCGATTCGGCGCACTGCGCCGGCACGCAGGCGTTCTCTCTGTCGGTCGTCGGCGACAGCCCGGCGGGCGAAGCCGTCGTGATTCCCGGCGTCGGCTCTCTGGCGGGCGCGCTCGGAAGCAACTTCCGCACGCAGCTGCAGCTCACGAATCCGGGAACGTCGACGATCGCCGGCAAGATCGTCTATCACGCCGGAGGGGCTTCCGCGGGTTCGAACGACCCTTCGATTCCGTACACGCTCGGTTCCTGGCAGACGATCAACTTCGACGACGTCCTCACCGCGATGGGGCTCTCCGGCCTCGGCAGCGCGGAGATCGTCCCGACGTCCGGCCCGGCGCCGGCCGCGGTCGCGAAGATCTTCAACGACGACGGGGCGAACGGTACGGCCGGCTTCACCGAACCGGTTTTCCGTTCGAAAGACGCGCTTTCCTCGGGAGACGCCGCGGTCATCATTCTCCCCGCGGACCCGGTGAACTTTCGCTTCAACCTCGGCGTCCGTTCGTTGTCGAACGGGGTGTCGGCGATCTTCACCGTGTGGGACGAGTCCGGGGCGCTGCTCGACACGGTCTCGAAGACGTTTCCCGCGAACTTCTTCGCGCAGGCGAAAGCGACCGATTTCCTCGGCGACTCCACCCTGCCGGCCGACGGATCGATCGGGATCACGGTCACCCAGGGAAGCGCGATCTTCTTCGGCTCGACCGTGGACAACCGCGGTTCCCAGGACACGAGCACCCAGTTCACGCGCCACGACTGAATCTCCGGGTCTCCTCGTTTCGGCCGGCGCCGTCTCCGCGGCGCCGGCCCTTTTTTTGGGAGCCGGGCGACCTCCGCTTCTCCCCGGCCGTGGGAGCCGGCGGGGCGGAGGTCTTGCGCGCGATCCTCGGGCTCTGACGGCGATAGGCGGTAGACTGCCGGCGGAGGACACTGATGGCCGACAAGAAGATCATCGCCGTCATCGGCGCCACCGGGGCGCAGGGCGGAGGGCTCGCCCGCGCGATCGCCGCCGATCGCTCCGGCCCGTTCGCCGGCCGGGCGATCACCCGGAACCCCGGTTCCGAGAAGGGAAAAGCGCTCGCGGCGCTCGGCCTCGAGATCGTCGGCGCGGACCTGGACGACGAGAAGAGCCTCGAGCGCGCGTTCGCGGGCGCCCACGGCGTCTACGGGGTGACGAACTTCTGGGAGCACCTCTCGCCGGAAAAGGAGCTCGCCCAGGCGGGGGCGATCGCGCTCGCCGCGAAGGCGGCCGGTGTGGCGCACGTCGTCTGGTCGACGCTCGAGGACAGCCGACGATGGCTCCCCCTGTCGGACCCGCGGCTCCCGACGCTCAAGGAGAAGTACAAGGTCCCGCACTTCGACGCGAAGGGAGAAGCGGACCGGTTCTTCGAGGGACTTCCGACGACATACCTCCTCGCGGCGTTCTACTGGGAAAACTTCATCTATTTCGGGCAGGGCCCGCGGAAGTCTTCCGACGGCGGCCTCGTGCTCGCGCTCCCGCTCGGCGGCGGAAAGCTCCCGGGCATCGCCTCCGAAGACATCGGGCGGTGCGCGTACGGAGTGTTCCGGCGCGGCGAGGAAATGATCGGCAGGAGAGCCGGAATCGCGGGGGAGGTCCTCTCGGGCCCGGAGATGGCGGAACGGTTCTCGCGCGCGCTCGGGCAAACCGTGAATTTCTACGACATGCCCTTCGATCAGTACCGGGCGCTGGGATTCCCGGGCGCCGACGACATGGGGAACATGTTCCAGTTCCAGGCGATCTTCAACGACGAGTTCTGCCGGAGCCGCGACGTCGCGCTCTCGCGCGCGCTCGATCCGGAGCTCCAGAGCTTCTCCACCTGGCTCGACCGGAACAAGGAGAAGATCCCGATCGCATAGGACGGAGCGGCGTCAGTCGGCGCCGGCCGCCTTCGCCTCGAGCGGCTCGAGAAACATCGCCTCCCGGCGGTAGTCGAACGTGACGCGGAACCGCGACACGATCCACTCGCCGACGTTTCCCGCCTCCGAGCGCGACGAGAGGCTGCCGGAATGCTCCCCGGCGACCATCGTCGGAACACCGCCGAGGGAGAGCCCTCCCCATTCGAACGTCCGCGCGGGCCCGTCGCGCATCGCAAACCGGCCTCCCACCGATTCGCCCGCGGCTTCCGGGCCGGCAGAGCCGGCCATGCCGTTGGCGGCGGCCCATCGACCGTACACGATCAGGTCGCCGTTGTTCCCCGTATCGACCGCGAACGATCCCGAATGCCCGTCGAGGAGCGCCGGTACGAGAGGGGTGTCGTTCGTGAAGCGGAGCGGGACGGCGATGCCCGCATGCACCCCGGCCGAATCGAGCGGTGAGAGCTCGACGCGCTCTCTCGCGGGGTCGAGGGTCACGGCGAACCGCTCGAAGACTTCGAGTCCCAGGATGCCGGCGACCGGCGCCCGCCGGCCGGAGACCACCGCCGTGCCGAGGTCGAGATGCAGGACCAGGAACGGCTGGTCGCGCACTTCGGCACCCCCGATCGAGAGCGTCCGCACTTTCGTGAATTCCGTCTTCGTGGAACCCGGGCCCGCTCCGTTGCTGAAGCCGCTCCCCGATACCGGGAGCTTCAGCGCGGACGCCGCGGCGGGCGTGACGATGTCGTGGCCTCCGGTGTCGAGAATGAAGGGAAACGGTCCGGCGCCGTCGACGCTCGCCTCGACGATCAGGAAACCGCTCCGGGGGTCCCGGCGCGCCGGCGCCTCCGCCCGGTTCCCCCGAAGGATCGCCGAATCGGTCGAATTGCCGGGAGGCCGGCGGATTTCGGCGCCGCCGCCCTCGGCGATCCGGTAACGGGTCAGCTTCGCGGTCCCGGTGTCCGGCCAGTCTCCGTCGTCGGTCTCGACCTCGAAGGGAAGCCACAGCCCGAAGACCTCGCGATAGTCGCGGTAACGGATGGTCTCGACGATCGTCGAAAGCGGCATCACGGCCCGGTCGACGCGGTGGGTCGCCGCGTCGATCCAGAGGGTGACGGTGCGCCCGCCGGGCGGCGCCATCTCGACCCGCTCGAAGCGAGCGCCTTTCTCGAAAGCCGGCGGGATCGCCCGCGCGACGGCGTTCGAGCGCCCCGGGACGAGATAGCCGCGCGCGGCGAGAAACGCCTCCGAGACGGCGACCGTCCGAGCCTCGTCCGAATCGAGGGGATGCACCTTCCCGGAGTCGTCGAGGCGCCATCGTCCTTCGCCATCGAGCCCCTCGGCGTTGGCGAAGAGGGGATACGACCCGTCCCGGCGGAAATATCCCGTCCGGAGCTCTTCGATCGAGCGAAACGTTCCCGTCAACCCGAAGCTCGTCTTCTCGCCTTCCGCGACGAGGGCCCCGATCGCGTCCCACCGCGCCCCGCCGGTCGCGCCCCGGCAGCCCGCGAGAATCTCGGCCGCCCGTTCGAGATCCGCCGACCGGGCGGCCGCCGGTCGCCGGGTCGCCGCGACTGCGAGCGCCGCGGCCGCCATCATCCTTCGGAAGCGCCGGCGCGGGCGATCGGACGGAAGGCGGCGGGCGGCCGCCACGTCAGATCCCGCCTTCCAGCCACCGTTCCGGGTCCTTGTCGAACTGCGCCTTGTGCTCCGGACTGCAGAACAGGTAGGTCTTCCCCTTGTATACCGACCTCGGCGCGCTTGCCCGGTCGACGTCCATGTCGCAGACGGCGCACAGGGGATGGGCGTCCGTCGACGTGCGCCGAACGGCGTACGCGGCGTTGGCGTCCGCGTGCTTCCATCCTTCCCCCTGGTACTCCATCTGGTACGCCGTCGCGGTCGCGACGGCGCGGCCGAAGTAGCGCTCGACGACGTGGAGCGCGAGGTCGATGCCCGACGAGAGCCCGCCCGCCGTCGCGACGCTCCCGGAATCGACCCACCGCGCGCCGCGGACCAGTCGGATGTCCTCGAAGTCCATCGCGAACCGCTTGAAAGCGGAGTGGTGCGTCGTCGCGCTCTTTCCGGAGAGGAGCCCGGTCTTTGCGAGGAGGAACGCTCCCGTGCAGACCGACATCGTCATGTCCGCCGTCTTCGCCGCCCGGCGGATCCACTCGATCGCCGCCGGCGTGTGGCCGCCCTGCGCCGGAATGACGACCACCTTCGGCGCGGGAGCGTCGGCGAACGTGTGGTCGGGAACGATCTTCATTCCCGCGCTCGTGCGGATGGGTTTCGCCGTTTCCGAGACGGTATAGAGCGAGAACGCGCCGCTTTCCCGCCCCGGCACCGCGACATCCTGGAAGACCTCCCAGGGGCCGCAGAAATCGATGACCACCGCGCCGTCCGAGACCAGGAAGGCGACGGGTATCGGCCCGTGAGCGGGCGGCGTCAGGGCAACGGCCGGCGGCGCGGCCTTCGCGCCCCTTTCGGCGCTCGCGAGAACGGATGAGGGGATCGCCGCGAGGACTCCCAACACGGCGCTGCGACCGAGGAACTCCCTTCTTTTCATGGCTCTTCTCCTTGCCGGCGCGCGATCTCGGCGAGATCTCTTGTCGACGTTCTACAGGAGATACGCAGCCGTCCCGTGAAAGTTTCGCCGGGCGGCGAGAACGCGGCGACCGGCCCGGAGACGCCGGCCGCCGGTTCCTTCAGCGCTTCGAGCCGGGCCTGACGGGCGCGGTCTCCTCAACCAGCCCGCGCTCCTCGAGGAGCGGCTGGACGATCGGGTCGCGGCCGCGAAACGCCCGGAAGATGTCGGCGACGTCCTCCGTCCCTTCCTTCGAGAGCACCATCCTGCGGAAGCGGTCGCCGTTGGCGCGCGTCATCCCGCCGTGCTCCTTGAACCAGTAGTAGAAGTCGTCGTCGAGCAGCTCGCTCCAGAGATAGGAGTAGTACCCGGCCGAATAGCCGCCGTCCCAGATGTGCGAGAAGTAGGTCGTCCGGTACCGCGTCGGGACCTGGGGCAACGCGACGTGATAGCGCTCGAGCGCCTCCTTCTCGAACGCATCGGCGTTCTGGAGCGGCGCGCCGGGGGGAAGCGTGTGCCACGCGAAATCGAGGAGCGCCGCCTCCAGGTATTCGGTCGTGATGTACCCCATGTTGAACGTCTTCGTTTTCCGGATCTTCTCGACGAGCGGCGCCGGGATCGGCGCGCCGGTCTTGTAGTGGTGCGCGTAGTGCGCGAGCACGGTCGGCTCGAGCGCCCAGTGCTCGTTGAACTGCGACGGCATCTCGACCCAGTCGCGCGGCGTCGCGCCGAGCGTCGGGTACTTGATGTTCGAGAACATCCCGTGGAGAGCGTGCCCGAATTCGTGAAAGGCCGCGCTCACGTCGGTCGGCGAGAGCAGCGCCGGCTCTCCGGGCGCCGGCTTCGGGAAATTCAGGACGTTGACGATCACCGGATGGGTCCCGAGGAGAGAGGTCTGGTCGACGAAGCTGTCGTCCCAGGCGCCTCCGCTCTTGTTCGCGCGCTGGAAGTAGTCGCCGTAGAAGAGCGCAAGCGACTTCCCGTCGGCGTCGAAGACTTCCCAGACCCGGACGTCCGGGTTGTAGACGGGAAGGTCCTTGCGCTCCTTGAACGTCAGCCCGTACATCTGGTGCGCGGCGAAGAAGACGCCGTCCTCGATCACGCGATTCAGCTCGAAGTACGGCTTCACCTGCGCCACGTCGATGTCGTAGTCGGCCTTGCGCACCTTCTCGGCGTAGAGCTCCCAGTCGGCCGCGGAGACCTTGAACCCGCCCTTCTCCGCGTCGACGATCTGCTGCATGCGGGCGGCCTCGCGCTCCGCCTTGCCCGTCGCCGCGGGCACCATGTCGGTCATGAGCTTCAGCGCGTGCTCGGGCGTCTTCGCCATGCGGTCGTCGAGCACGTAGGCGGCGTGCGTCGGGAATCCGAGGAGCTTCGCGCGGTCGGCGCGGAGCTGAGCGAGCCTCTCGACGATCGCCTTCGTGTCGTTGGCGTCCCCGCGGTCGCAGCGCATCTCCGAAGCCTCGAGGATCCGCTGCCGGAGCCCGCGGTTCGTGAGATTCGCGAGGACCGGCTGCTGCGTCGTGTTCTGGAGGTCGAGGACCCACTGGCCCGGCATCCCCCGCTCCTTCGCGCGGCTGGCGGCCGAGGCGATCTCCGTCTCCGGCATCCCGGCGAGCTCGGCGCGGTCCGAGACGACGATCGAGGCCCCCTTCGTCCCGGCGAGCAGGCGCTCCTCGAAGTCCGTCGTGAGCTTCGCCTCCTCCTGGTTCCACTCCTTCAGCTTCGCCTGGTCCGCTGCGGGAAGGTTCGCTCCCGCCCGGACGAACGTCTTGTAATAGCGCTCGAGCAGATACCGGCTCTCCGGGTCGAGCCCGAGCGCGTCGCGCTTCTCGTACAGGGCCTTGACCCGCGCCCAGAGCTTCGGGTTCAGGAAGATCGCGTCCTGGTGGGCGGCGAGCTTGGGCGCCTCCTCGGCGCGGACTTTCTTCATCGCGTCGTCGATGTTCGACTGCGTGAGGTTGAAGAAGACCTTGGCGACCCGCGTCAGCAGCTCGCCCGAGCGCTCCATCGCCACGAGCGTGTTCTCGAACGTCGGCGCCGCCGGATCGTCGGCGATCGCCTCGATCTCGGCGATCTGTCGCTTCATCCCTTCCTCGAGCGCCGGCGCGTAATCCGAGTCCTTGATCCGGTCGAAGGGCGGCGCCTGGTACTGGAGGGGGCTCGCCGAGAAAAACGGGTTCGGCTCGGGGCCCGCGGCGAGGACGGAACCGGACGCGAGAGCGAGCACGGCGGCGGCGAGCGTGAAACGGGAGAAATCCAGTCGCATCTTTCGACCTCCGCGCCAACTCTACGACAGAAGGGCCGTTTTCCGGGAATCGGCCGGCATCGTCCTCAGGCCCGCGCCCCGCGGCCGCGCCCGGCGACCGCCAGAGCGATGCCCCCGAGGATCGCGGCCGACGCGAGGACGAGCCGGAGCGTCACCCGCTCGCCCAGCAGCCCGACGCCGCCCGCCGCGGCGAGGACGGGGACGGCGAGCTGGACCGCCGCCGCCGTCGTCGCGGCGAGCCGCGGGAGCGCCGCGTACCAGACGGCGTAGCCGGCGCCGGAGGCGAGCGAGCCCGAGAGCGCCGCGAGCAGGATCCCTCGCGCGCTCGCGTGCGCCGAGCCGAGCGCCGCCGCGCTCGCCGCGGCCGACAGCAGCGCCGCCCGCGCGAAGTTGCCCGCCGTGTCGGCGAGCGGCGTCGCCGAGCGGCGCCCCCGAAGCGAGTAGACGCCCCAGGAGATGCCCGCGATCGCCATGAGGCCGGCGCCCTCCGGAGAAGGCGCCGCGAGCCCCGGACGCACGAGCCACGCGAGACCCGCGAGCGCCAGCACGACTCCGAGCCAGCCGATCGCGCGCGGGCGCTCTCCCCGCGCGACTCCGGCGGAGATCATCGTCGCCTGGACCGCTGCGAACAGGACGAGCGCGCCGGTGCCGGCCGAAAGGGTCCGGTACGCAAACGAGAAAGGAACGGCGTAGACGAACAGGGCGGCCGCGGAAGACCAGTCGCCGCGCGAACCGCCGCTCCTTCTCGCCGAAACGAGCAGCGCCAGCATCACGGCTCCCGACGCGAGCCGGACGGTCGCGTAGCTCGCGGCGTCGATCGCTCCCGCGCCGAGCGCGAGACGGCAGAGGATCGAGTTCGCGGCGAAGGCCGTCAGGGCGACGAGCGTCAGAAACGCCGTTCGCGCGGCGGATTTCGAATGCATGCCGGTTCTCGGCCGGATCATAGTCCGCGGGCGAGGCCGGAAACGTCGACATTGAGATCGTCCTCACCCGATCGGTCTCGACGGCTTCGCCGCTCCCTTGCCGTCGGCCGTCACTTCTTCGGAGGAGGCTCCGTCACGATCTCCATCGCGTCGATCTCGATTCCCGGCTTCCCCGCCCGCTTCTCGACCAGCGCGTTCAGTCCGTCCCAGATCTTCCGGATCTCCGGGTATTTCGTCGCGACGTCGTCGGGGTCGGTTTCGTCGCGCCAGGTGAGGATCTCGATCGCGACCGGCTTTCCCCCGTCCTCCTTTCCCGAGAGAATCAGATGCGGCTCGGCCAGCACGATTCCCGCTTTCCTTCCCGCCGGGTAATGTCGTCCGAGGACGCCGAGGAACTCCCCGAGCTTCCCCGGCTGAACGTGATACGTGACGTGTACCGTTTCGGGCGCGGCCGCCGCGGTCCCCCCGTAACCCAGAATCGCCCCCGCCAGGATGATCATCGGAATGCCTTTCATCGCCTCCCCTTTCCGCGCCGCGAGGGCGCTTGACAATGATTTAGTTTATACTATACTAATGTCGTGAGCGCAAATCTGGCCGTCGTCGCCGCCCCCCGCCGGCGGGAGATCCTCCGGCTCGTCTGGGACCGGGAGCTCCCCGCCGGAGAGATCGCGGCGGCGATGCCCGACGTCACGTTCGGCGCCGTCTCGCAGCACCTGGCGCTGCTGGCGCGCGAGGGTCTCGTCGGCTGCCGGCGGGAGGGACGGCGGCGCTACTACGCCGCTCGGAAACGGGAGCTCGAGCCGCTTCGACGCTGGCTCGAAGCGTCGTGGGACGACGCGCTCGCACGCCTGAAGACGCAAGCGGAGATCGAGGCCGCCCGGCGCGGCCCGAGGAAGGGAACGAGAAGGAGGAAGGCGTGACCGACGCGAAGGGATTCACGATCGAACGGACCATTTTCATCCGCGCGCCGCGGGAGATCGTGTTCCGCTACTTCACCGATTCCGCGCGCTTCGCCGCCTGGTGGGGCGAGGGATCGGCGATCGATCCGCGGCCGGGCGGCGCGGTCCGGATCCGCTACCCGGGCGGGGTCGTCGCGAGCGGGAAGATTGTCGAGATCGATCCTCCCGGACGCATCGTCTTCACCTACGGCTACGAAGGCGAGGGAAAGCCGATCCCTCTCGGCGGATCGCGCGTGACGATCCGGCTCGACGAGGGATCGGACGGGACGGCGGTCCATCTCACCCACGCCTCCTCCGACGCGCCGGCGTCGATCGGCGCCGAGCACGTCCAGGGCTGGCGCTATCAGATGGCGGTCTTCGCCAACGTCGTCTCGCGCGAGGCGCAGGCGCAGGCCGCAGCCTGCATCGACGCCTTCTTCGCCGCCTGGAACGAGAAGGATGAAGCCGCCCGGCGGCGCCTCCTCGAACAGGCGACGGCCGAAGACGTACGGTTCGGCGACGCGTTCAGCTGCACGGTCGACCGCGAGGACCTCGTCGCACACCTGGCGGCCGTGCAGCGCTTCATGCCGGCGATGACGCTCTCGCGCGACGGAGAGGTCGCGCAGTGCCAGGGGACGGCGATCGCGCCGTGGATCGCGAAAGCGGCGGACGGGAACGTCCGCGGGCGGGGCACGAACGTCTTCGAGCTTGGCGCGGACGGCCGGATCCGGCGCGCCACGGGGTTCTGGAGCTGAGGGCCGGGGCGCGCGAGCTCGGATCATCCGGGAAAATCCGGGTTGGAAATGACGTCAATTCGGGAGACCGCCCGGGCCTTCGCGCGTCGCTCGCGCTCGTCCCGATCGACAACCTGACGAACCCGCTCCGGATCTACGGCATCAACAGCCGCGTGGATTTCTGATCCTCGTTTGACCGCCTCGCCTGGTCCCGGCGCCGCCGGTGACGCGGCCGGCCGGGGATCCGTGAATCCTCGGCCACGAGGCGGCGTTCGAACATCCGCGCTTCGCTCTTGACACTATACTGTGTTTCACATAGTATGCGCAACATCCTATGTCGCGCACTGTAGAAGCGTCCGACGCCGCCCTCGAGAACCTCCGGATGGAGCTCCGCCGCGGCGGCCTCGTCCTCGCCGTCCTCGGGGCCCTGAAGACCGAGCAGTATGGCTACACGCTCCGGAAGGCGCTCGCCGACCTCGGCCTCGAGATCGACGAGGGAACGCTCTACCCCCTGCTCCGCCGTCTCGAGAGCCAGGGACTCCTCGACAGCCAGTGGCGCGAGGAGGACAAAAGGAACAAACGGTTCTATCGCCTCTCCTCCGGCGGAAAGGCGATCCTGAAACCGCTCACGGCCGAGTGGAAGGCGCTGAATGCCTCCCTCGGCGAGATCCTCTAAGGAGCGAATCATGGATCTGCTCGACCGGTATCTTCAGGCGATCCAATGGTGGCTTCCCGGCGCCCAGAAGGAGGACATCGTGACGGAGCTCCGGGAGGACCTCCAGTCGCAGATCGACGAAAAGCGCGCCGCGCTCGGCCGGGACCCGAACGAAGGCGAGGTCTCGGAAATCCTGAAACGCTGCGGAAGGCCGATCCTCGTGGCCGGCCGCTATCTGCCGCAGCACTACCTCATCGGCCCGTCGGTCTATCCGATCTACCGCGCGGTCCTCAAGACGGCGGCTTTCATCTACCTCATCTCCTGGGCGGTCGCAGGGTTCGGACGCATCGTCCTGCTGCGCGGGCACGCCGCCACCCCGCTCGGCGAGGCGCTCGCCGCGACGGTGGGAGCGTTCTGGCAGTTCGGCCTCACGGCCTTCGCGGCGACGACCGTGGTGTTCGCGGCGATCGACCGGACGCAGTCGCGGGCCGCGGTGCTCGACGCGTGGAGCCCGCGAGAGCTCCCCCGCGTTCACGACCGGAAACGGATCCCGCGCCTCGGTTCCGTGATCGAGATGGCCCTGTCGATCCTGTTCATGACATGGTGGGCGGACGTCGGCGCCGGGTTCCCGGTGTGGGATCTCGGCCGCTCGGGCGCGCGCTGGACGGCGGGGCCCGTCTGGCAGGACTTCCACGCGCGGCTCTACTGGCCGCTCCTCGCCCTCGCCGCCGTCGCGGTGGCGATTTCCGCGGTCAACCTGCTCCGGCCGTACTGGACACGGACGCGTCTCGCGATCCGGGCCGCCGGAGACCTCGTCGCGGCCGTCCTCGTCTCGCTCGTGGTCGCGCCGCACGCGGCCGCAGTCCGGTTGGAAGCCGCGGCCGTGAGGGCGCATCGGCGCGCGGCCGGGGAAGTGCCGATCTCCTCCCTACTGGACGTACTGGTCTTCGCGATCCTCGCCGTCTCCGCTCTCGTCTGCGTCTGTCAGGCGATCTACGACCTCTGGCGGATCATGGAACTGCGGCGCGCGGCGGCGGGCGCGCCGGCATCCGCCGCGGAGTGACGACCGGCGGGGCTACGCGCAGGCGTCGACGTCCCTACTCCACCACCCGGACGACGAGGAACGTCATGTCGTCGTCCTGGGGACGCGAGCCGCGATGCGCCGCCGCCGCCGTGCCGAGCCGATCGACGACGCCGCGCGCGCTCCCGGCTCCGGCGGCTTCCCGCAGGAGCGCGGAGACGCCGGGGTAGCCGAGCTCCCGCCCGCGCGGGTCGAGGAGCTCGGCCAGGCCGTCGCTCGCGAAGAGGAGCGTGTCGCCCGGCGCGAGGCGCGTACGCCGCTCCTCGTGCCGCCCCGGCAGGCGCGTTCCGAGCGGGAGACCGCCGGCTCCGATCTCTTCGATGCTTCCCGACTTCCGATGGACGAGCGCCGGGGGCATCGCCGCGGAGGCGATCGCGATCTCTCCCGGTGAGATTCGGGCGAGCGCGAGGCACATCTGGAATCCCGGCAGGCGCATCTCCCGGAGAACGCGGTTGCACGCGGCGAGCGAAACGCCGACCGCCGCGTCCGGGGCGATCGACGTGAAGAGCGCCTTGGCCGCCGTGACGACGATCCCCGAGGCGAGGCCGTGGCCCGTCGCGTCTCCGAAGGCGACGAGGATCGCGCCGCCGCCGGCGGGCCGCACGTCGTAGTAGTCGCCGCCCACTTCCGCGGCCGTGAACGTCGCGGCGGCCACGTCGAGGCCGGGAGCGCTCGCGAGGTCGCGCGGGAGCATCGAGAGCTGGAGCTTTCGCGCCTGGGCGAGCTCGCGCGACTTCCGCGCGTTCTCGACCTCGGCGAGCCGCGCCTGTCCCATGCCGTACGCCAGATAGAGGGACATGCCGATGGCGGAGACCAGCACGCCGACGATGTAGACGGGTCGGACGCCCGCCACCGACCGGAGCACGCCGACGTTGACGAGAATCTGGAGAACGATCGTCAGGCCAAAGACCGCGAAGCTCCAGACGAAAATCCGCCCGCCCCGCCGCCGCACCGTCCGGCGCGCCCGCTCGAGACGGAGGACCTCCACGATGACCCCGAAGAAAAGGACGTCCTGCGTCGCCTCGTGGAGCGACGGCACGAGGTACGTGAGCGGAAGGAATACGGCGCCGGCCGCCGCGAAGAGAAGCCACGTCTTCGGAAAGCGGGCCATCCGGACGGCGTAATAGGTCAGCAGGCCGAAGACGATCGCGACGATCGGCGCTCCCAGCGAAAAGCGTCCGAGCGCCGCGCGCTCCGCTTCCGACGTGAGGAGATCCACGGAGAACTCCTGGAGGACGATGACCGTGAAGGCGGCCATCTCGACCGCGTAGAAGAGATTCTCCCGCGCGCGGGGGGAGAAGCCGAAGAGCGCGAGGTGGAGGAGCGCGAGGAAGAGCGGGAGCGCGACCATCGCCCCCTGCGCTCCCGCGATCCACGGACGATCGTCGGGGCGGCGCGGCGCGAGCGCCGGATCGGCGAGGGAAAGATGGAAGCCGAAGCCCGCGCGCGCCCGGGGGGCGGACGCCGGATAGGAGTACCGGACCGCCAGGACGTGCCGCGGACCCTCGAATCGGAGGAGGCACGCGTCGGCGCGCTCCCGGAACGGGACCTCGGGCGGCGCCCCGCCCACGCCCGACGTCAGGACGCGGCGGCCGTCGAGGAAGACCTCCGCGGCGCCCGGCGCCGCGAGCCGCAGCGAGATCGGCCGACCTTCGAGCCCGGGCTCGACGACGACGTGCCGCCGGAACCAGCCGACGCCCGGCCAGCGCCCCCCCGGGACATCGGCGGCCGCGAGATTCGGCCGGACGGGCGTCCACGACGAATCGTCGAAATCGGGAAGAGCGCGGTCCGGCCCGTCGCCCGGCGCGAACCGCCACGCGAAATCGAGCAGCACGCCGTTCGGGTCCGCGAAATACGTCCGAAGGAGCCGGACCGGGCTCGGCTCCTGGGCGCGGAGCGGGGCGGCGGCGAGCACCGCCAGGAGCGCGGCCCGGAAAAGCATCGTTCGGCGAAACATCGGACAGGGCCTATCGTAGTCGGCCTCCCTCGTTCCCCCGGAGGCGGCGCGGCGTTCGGCCTTTCCCCGGGGCGGCGATTCTCCGGCGGCCGCCGCGCTCGAGAGGGCGGCGGCGGCCGGAGCCGTCACCGCGCCCCGGGCGATTCCGCGGCGAGCTTCTCGGTCTCGGCGATCTTCGCCTCGATCTTCGCACGCTCGGGCCAGCGCGGAAGCGCCGAGCGGTAATGGAGCAGGGCCTGCCGCGCCGAGTCGTCCGGCGCTTTCGTTCCCCGGTCCCGCCGATACCGCGCCCGCGCCGCGAGAGCGTCGCCGAACGACACGTGGAGCGACGGCGAATCGTCCCCCGCCTGCGCGCATGCCTCGAACGCCTCGATGGCGCCCGAGAACGATGCTTCCGCGTCGCCGCCGTGCCCGGCCTCCCACAACGCCCGCTGGAAGAACGCCTGCGCGAGGCTCTCGCGCGGGAACGTCCAGGCGGGATCGAGCGCCAGGGCCTTGCGCTCGTCGTCGATCGCGACGTCGTAGTCGTGCCGCGGATCCTCTCCGCGCCGGGCGGCGTCGCGTCCGAGATCGATGAAACCGAGCCCGCGCGTGAGCCAGGCGTAGGCGAAGTTCGGGTCGATCGCGAGCGCGCGGTCGAAGCTTGCGATCGCGTTCCGGAGGAGCGGCCGCGGATCGCCGCCCCGGACCATCGTGACCCGCGCGAGATAGCCGTAGGCGATGCCCATGGCGTTGTCCGACTCGGCCCAGCGCGGCCGCAGGCGCTGCGCGGCGGCGCTCGCCTCGATCGAGCGCCGGAGCGCCGGGGCGGGGTCCTGGCCGCGCGCGAGCTGGTGCTGCCCCCACTGCCATTGCGCGAACGCGAGCTGGTGGTACGCGCCGGCATCCGCGGGATCGACGCGGCGCGCCTTCCCGCACGCGTCGAGCGCCCGGCCGTACGCCTCCGACGGATCCCGCTCGAGATCGTTGTCGACGTACATGATCTCCGCCCACGCCGAGCATTCGGCCTCGTAGGCGGAC
The DNA here is from genome assembly GCA_035260525.1 of Thermoanaerobaculia bacterium. Classification (NCBI taxonomy): domain Bacteria; kingdom Pseudomonadati; phylum Acidobacteriota; class Thermoanaerobaculia; species Thermoanaerobaculia bacterium. The sequence continues at coordinate 10,887 of DATFVB010000204.1, read as the reverse complement.
GCGGCGCTCCGCCCGATCGACGACGCCTCCGCGTAGAGGTCGGCGGCCTCGCGAAGCTTCGCCATCGCCTGCGGATACTCGGCGCGCTCGCGGTGCCGGTGGCCTTCCGCGAGGACGACGTCCCCCTGGAGGGCCGCCGCCTCGTGCAGCCAGGGAAGGCGGGCGAGCGCCCGGCGCGCGAGCCTCACCGCGTCGTCGGAACGTTCCTCGTAGCGGGCGATCAGCGCCTCCGCGTACTCGGGGGCCGCCGTCGCGGACGCGCGCCCGCGCTTGAGCGCCGCGAGCGCGGGCACGACGTACGTCTCGTGGAGCGCGCGACGCTTCCGCTCGCGGAGGGTCTTCTCACCGATCCGGTCCGCGTCGCGGAGCTCCTCCGCGTAGATGCGCGACAGAGCGAGTCCTCTCGCGTAGGACGCGTCCGGACTTCGCTCCCCGAGCGCGGCCGCCTCGTCGAGACGGGCCCGGGCGCCGCGGGGATCGCCGAGCGCCAGATCGCCCCGCGCCAGAGCGAAGAGCCCTGCCGCTCGGATCTCCCGCGGCCGACCCTCGATCCGCGACCGCATCCGGTCCATCATCGTCTCGACGAGCTTCCGCTCGGGCCGGACGTCGTGGAGCGGGCTCTCCTCGGCGGCGCGCATGAGCCACTCGATCTTCTCCGCCTCCTGGCCGAGCTCCTGCGCGAAGCGCGCCCGCGCGGACGCCTGCAGCCGCGTGCGCAGCGCCAGTCCCCCGGCGGCGGCGAGCAGCACGAGCGCCGCGCCCCCGACCGCGACGACGGCGCGGTGCTTGCGCGCCTTTTTCCGGAGCCGGTACATCATCGAGGCCGCGCGGGCGCGGATCGGCTCCCCCGCGAGGTAGAGCGAGAGGTCCTCGGCGAGCTCGCGCGCCGACGGATAGCGCGCCGCCGGGTCCTTCTCGAGGCATTTCATGACGATCGTGGCGAGATCCGTCGGCACGCCGGGGACGAGAGAGACGAGCGGCGCCGGCTCGTCCTGGACGACCTTCGTCAGGACGTCGAACGTGCTCTCCCCTTCGAACGGCGGCCGCCCGGCGAGAATGGCGTAGAGGGTCGCTCCGAGGCTGTACACGTCGGAGCGCCGGTCGACGGCCTGGCGGTCCCCGCGAGCCTGCTCGGGCGACATGAACGTCGGCGTGCCGGCGAGGCTCCCGGTCACCGTCAGCCCGCCTTCTTCCACGTCCCGCGCGAGACCGAAATCGACGACGAACGCGTGGACGCCGCCGCTCTCCGTCCTCTCGACGATGATGTTGGCGGGCTTCAAGTCCCGGTGGATGATGCCGATGCGGTGCGCCGCCTGGAGCGCTTCGGCGACGTCGCGCATGATCAGCGCCTTCTGCTCGAGCGTCAGCGAGCGAGCCTCCTCGCCGAGGGAACGGCCGCGCAGGAGCTGCATCGCGATGAAGGGCTGGCCCGCGGCCTCCCCCGCCTGGAAGACGCGGCAGACGTTCTCGTGCTCGATGCGCGCCTGCGCCCGCGCTTCCTGGAGGAATCGGGCGATCAGCTCGCGGTCGTCGCCGCGGATGCACTTGAGCGCGACCGTCCGGCCGAGCTTCCGGTCGACGGCCCGGAAGACGCGCCCCATGCCGCCTTCGCCGATGAATCCGACGATCTCGTAGTCGGGAAGGACCGGAGGACGGATGTGCGCGGGGATCGGTCCGGGAGAGGCGGTCGAGATTTCCGTCGGGGCCTCGTCCAGAGCCCCGCCGGCCGCCGGCTCGCCCGGCGCCGTGCCGCCAACCTCCGTGACGTCTTCGTCGCCTTCGGACATCGCTTCCCCCCGCGTCCGGGCGCACCGGTATGGATGGACGAAATCTTACGTCAACGGCCCGCGCCGAGCACCCGCGCGGGGAGGAAGAAGAGCGCCCGGAGGAACGCGAGCACCCCTTCGACGGCGATTCCGAGAATCCGGAACGGGAGCAGCAGCAGCCAGACGAACGGGTAGAGGACGAGCGCCAGCAGCGCGACCGGCCAGCAGGCGACGAGGAGCAGGAGCCAGAGAAGGATCTTCACGCCGGGAGATACGAAGAAGGGCGGCGAGGGTTCTCCCGGCTGCCGCGGTTTTGCCCGTTGTGCTAGCCTCGACGTCAGTTTTTTCTGGCCGGGTCGACCGCTCCATTTAGAACCGCACCCACGAGGCGGTTCGCCTTCCCGAAGGAGGAAATCATGAAAGTTTACCCATGGCTCCTGTCCCTCGCCGCCGCAATCGCCCTGCCCGCCGCCGCCGGCGCCGGAATCGTCGTCGCCGGAACGGTCACGGCGGGCAATCTCGTCACCGTCTCCCTTCAGGGAACGCCGGCGGGATTTACCGCCGTCGCGATCGACGCCCCGGTGACCGGCTCGGGCGTTCTGGACACCGTTTACTTCGGCTGGTCGAACCTCGGCTGCACGCAGATCAAGATCAAGGTCTTCCGGCCCAACGGAGCCGGGTTCGACTTCGTCGCCGAGCAGGGACCGTTCTCGGCCAACGCCGACGGCCCGAGCTCGCTCTCCGCCGTGACGCTTTCGCCGACGATCCTTGTCCAGGCCGGAGACGTGCTCGGGATCGTCGACGTGACCCCCGGCGGCTGCGGCTCCGCGGAAGGGACCATCCACGGCTTCGGTCGAACGGTCGAGTTGAGCGGCGACGTCTCTTCCTCTTTCACGCCCGACGCCGGCAACACCACTCCGCACATGGATCTCGCGCTCTACGCCTCCGGCCCCGGCTCGCCGGAGAACTTCGCCGGGGTCCTGGCGGGAGCGGGATCGCTCCACGGCGCCGGATCGGCGATCTTCAAGACCGGGATCCAGCTCGAAAATCCGGATTTCGAGACGATCCGCGGGCGGATGATCTTCCACCCGATGGGCGCGACCGGCACGCTGACCGATCCGTCGCTCGGATTCACCCTCGAGCCGGGAGAGACGAAGAGCTCGGACGACATCGTCGCGGCTCTCGATCTCTCCGGACTGTATTCGGTCGATGTCTACACGGGCGCGGGAGACGACACGCCGCTCGTGCTCGCTCACGTTTTCAGCGACGCCGGCGACGCCGGCACGACCGGATTCACGGAGAGCCTGATCACCGATCTCTCGCACATCTTCGGAGGGCTCGGGGTCTCCGTCACGGGCGTCCTCCTCGGGCCGCCGGACCTCGTGAAGTATCGGTACCAGATCGGCGTCCGGACGCTCGACGGCCCGGTGTTCGTCTCCGTCACCGTCAAGGACGCGTCCGGGGCGGTCGTGCACACCTCGTCCACGACGTTCCCGGCGAATTCGTACTTCCAGCTCACGGTCGAGGACTTCACCGGCGGCTTTTCCCTCGACGCGAATGACTCGATCGTGATCGCGTACTCGGGGGGCCGAGCGATCTTCTACGGCGCGACGACGGACAACGTGACGAACGATCCGAGCGTCCAGTTCATGCCGTATCTCTTCGCCATCGCCTGACCCGGCCGGCGGCGCGGGCGGAGCGCCCGCGCCGCTTCCGGTTCCCACTGGAGGACGCGCCATGACGAAATCGAGATCGCTTTGCACCGCCGCCTCGTTCGCCGCTCTCTTCGCCGCCGCCGTCGCGCGGCCGCTCCGTGGCGAAACGCCCGCCGACGCGGCCGCTGTGCTCGAGCGCCAGACGCAGGAGATGTTCGACGCGATCTCGGCCGGGAATGCCGCCGTCTGGGACCGGTATCTCGATCCCGACGTGAAGTACACGGACGAGAACGGCGCCGTCATGACGAAGAAGGGACTGGTCGACGGCACGAAGCCGCTGCCTACCGGCGTCTCCGGGACGATCCGCGTGACCGATTTCCGCGCGGCGTTCCACGGTGACGTCGCGGTGACGACGCACGTCGAGGACGAGAACGAGAGCTACCACGGCCATGCGCTCCACTGTCAGTACCGCACGACCGACACCTGGATGAGGACGCCGGCCGGCTGGCGCCTGATCGCGGGGCAGGTGCTCGCTCTCCGCACCGATCCTCCCGCCGTGCCGATTGCCGACGCGCTCCGCGCCGAATACGTCGGCACGTACGCTCTCGCTCCCGGGATCGACTACGAGATCCGCCCGAAAGGAGACGGTCTCGAGGGTCGCCAGACCAAGCGGCCCTGGGAGGAGATTCGCGCAGAAGCTCCGGACGTCCTCTTCGTTCCGGGAAAGCCGCGGTACCGGAAGATCTTCCGGCGCGATCCAACGGGGAAGATCACGGGCTTCGCGGAGAGACGGGAAGCCTGGGACCTCGACTGGACGAAACGGTGACACGCCGAGCGGGTATCAGCCCGGAGCGAAAGCGTACAACGACGACTGCCAGAGGAGCGAAAAAGAGCCGGGCGATCGGCCCCTTTTGCCCGGATCGGCTCGAAGGCGACGCCGGCCCGGGTAGACTGAACCGGTGCGATTCTGGGCCCGGTTCTCCGCCGCATTGCTGGTCGCGGCGCTGCCCGCCCGCGCCCAGGGCCCGGCCGCGCGATTCCAGGAGAGCGTCTCGTCGGAGGAGGTCGTCGTCGACGTCCACGTGATCGACAACGCCGGCAATCCGATCGCGGGACTCTCGAAGGCGGACTTCGCCCTCCGCGTGGACGGCCGTCCGGCGCCGATCGACTCGGTCGAGTGGATCTCGACCGCCTCCGTCTCCCCCGCTTCGGCTCCGCCCGAGCCCGCGCCGGAAGCGGCGGGAGGCGAAAAAACGGGGCGCGCCCCCGCGCTCGCGGGCCGGCTCATCGTCCTCTTCTTCCAGACCGACTACGAGATGTCGCGGATCACCGGGCAGATGCGCATGATCCGGGAGGCGCACCGGTTTCTCGACACCTGCTCGCCCGACGACCGCGTCGCGGTCCTGTCGTTCGATTCGCACCTGAAGCTCCGGCAGGATTTCACGGGGGATCGCGGGAAGCTCCGGCACGCGATCGACCGAACCCTCTACTTCGACCGCGTCGAGCCGCTTGCGCCCGGCGAATTCCCGTCGCTCGCCGCCTCGATCGACTTTCGGGCGGCGCGCCGGGCCACGCTACCGGAGCACGCCCTCCGCGTCATCGGGCAGGCCCTCGAAGCCCTCCCGGGGTCGAAGTCGCTCCTCTTCTTCGGGTGGGGGATCGGCAATTTCGACTCGAAGATGGGGCTGATCCTCGACCATAACTACCCTCCCGCGCGCGTCGCTCTCGAGCGGTCGCACACCTCGGTGTTCGCCCTGGACGTCACTTCGGCGGACTACCACTCGATGGAGGGAGGGCTCAAGGCGCTCGCGGGCGATACGGGCGGTTTGTACGTGAAGACGCACGTCTTCCCGAGGCTCGCGATGGAAAAGGTCACGCGGGCGATCTCGGGCTTCTACGTCCTGACCTTCGCGCGCCCGCGCCTCGCGCGCGGCCGTCACGAGATGTCGATCCGGGTCGCGGGACGTGGGCATCCGTGGGTGCTCGCCCGGCCGAACTACACCGATTAGGTGGCGCGGCGATACGCGCCGCTATACGACTCCGTCGGCCCGACCGGCCGCACGACGTACGCTCTCCGGTACGCCTTAGCGTCCGGTCCGTCCGCCGGAGCCGTCTTTCGGCACGTCTCCCCGCGCCTCGTTTCCTTCGAAACCGACACGACCTTCCCGGAAAGCATTCACAGCCGCGGCGATACGCGCCGCTATACGACTCCGTCGGCCCGACCGGCCGCACGACGACCGTCGCGGGACCTCCCCTCGATTACTTCGGGGAGGATCCCCCGCGATGCGATGGACCCGGAAGGCGTCGACGGCAAAGTAAGAAGCGCCTCACCCACGTCCGAACCGACACCGCTATCCCAGACAAACCCTCGACCCGCGGGGATACGGGCCGCCATACGACTCCGTCGACCCGACCGGCCGCACGACGTACGCTCTCCGGTATGCCTTGGCCGGGCGGGTAAGATTCCACCGGAGGCACCGTTTTGAGACTCACCGCCGGCACCCGGCTCGGCCCCTACGAGATCCTCGCCCCCCTGGGTTCGGGAGGCATGGGCGAGGTCTATCGCGCGCGCGACTCGAAGCTGAACCGCGAGGTGGCCGTGAAGGTGCTCCCCGAGTCGATCGCCGGAGACCGGGACGCGCTCGCCCGGTTCGAGCGGGAGGCGCACGCGGTCGCCGCGCTGAACCATCCGAACATCCTTTCGATCTTCGACTTCGGATCGCACGAAGGAACGGTCTATGCCGTGACGGAGCTCCTCGAAGGATCGACGCTCCGCGACAAGCTCGATGCCGGCGCCCTTCCGCAGCGGCGGGCCGTCGAGATGGCGATCCCGATCGCGCGCGGGCTCGCCGCGGCGCACGAAAAAGGGGTCGTGCACCGGGATCTCAAGCCCGAGAACGTTTTCCTGACCGACGACGGCCGCGTCAAAATCCTCGACTTCGGCCTCGCGAAGAAGATCGGCCCCGCCGACGCCGCGACGAACGCGCCGACCACGCCGGCCGGCACGGAGCCCGGCACCGTGATGGGCACGGTCGGCTACATGTCGCCCGAGCAGGTGCGGGGCCGCGACGTGGACCACCGGAGCGACATCTTCTCCTTCGGCGCGGTCTTCTACGAGATGCTCTCCGGTCGCCGCGCGTTCCGCGGGGAGTCCGCCGTCGAGACGATGAGCGCGATCCTCCGCGAAGAGCCCTCCGATCTCGTCGAGACGGGCCGCAGCATCTCCCCCTCTCTCGACCGCATCGTGCGGCACTGCCTCGAAAAGTCGCCGTCGGCACGATTCCAGTCCGCGGGCGACATCGCCTTCGACCTCGAAGCGCTCTCCGGGACGTCGCAGAGCCAGCCGGTCCTCGCCTCGCGCGCGCGATCGCGGTTCTCCTGGAAGATCCCGGCGGCGATCGCGCTCGCCGCCGCGCTCGTCGGGATCGGATTCTGGATCGGCGGACGCGGCCGAAGGCCGACGCCTTCCTTTCAGCAGCTGACGTTCCAGCGGGGAACGATCATCGACGCCCGTTTCGCTCCGGACGGGAACACGATCGTCTACGGGGCCTCCTGGGCCGGCCGCCCGTTCGAGACTTTCACGGTGCGCCCCGAGAGTCAGCTCTCGCGCTCGCTCGGCTTCGGCGGGGATCTCCTGGGAATCTCGCGATCCTCCCTGATGGCGATCTCGCTCGGACGGCACTTCATCTCGTCGTTCGACTCCTCCGGCACGCTCGCGGACGCCTCGCTTTCCGGCGGCGTGCCGCGCCAGATCCTGGAGAGCGTCGAGTGGGCGGACTGGGGCCCCGACGGAAAGACGCTCGCGGTCGTGCGACGCGCCGGGACCGGCGACCGGCTCGAATACCCCATCGGAAAGACGATCTTCACCTCGACGGGCTGGGTCGGACGCCCCCGGTTCTCCCCCGCGGGAGACCGGATCGCGCTCGAGGATCATCCCTTCTTCGCGGGCGACAGCGGCGACCTCGTCATGATCGACACCGCGGGAAAAACGATCGCTCGATCCGGAGTGTGGAACAGCCTCGAAGGACTGTGCTGGTCGGCCGACGGACGCGAGGTGTGGTTCACGGCCATCCGGAGGGGCGGAAACCGGCGTCTCTGGGCGCTCACGCCCTCGGGGCGGGAGAGACTGCTTCTCGAACTGCCGGGAATTCTCACGATCCACGACGCCGATCGCGGCGGCCGCGTTCTGCTGGCACGCGACAACATGCGCGTCGGAGCCTTCGGCGAGATGTCGGGGGATGCCGCGGAACGGGACCTGTCGTACCTCGACTACACCGCCGTGCGGGATCTTTCGGTCGACGGGAAGACGCTCCTCTTCGACGAAGACGCCGAAGGGGGAGGCCCGACGGGCTCCATCTACGCGCTTCGGGCGGGAGACTCCTCACCGGTCCGCCTGGGCGACGGCAACTCGTTCGCCCTCTCCCCGGACGGCAAGTGGGCGTTGACGCTCCCCTCGCTGCAGCCGACCGACCAATTTCACGCCGTTCTCGTCCCGACCGGCGTCGGAACGCCGGTCTCGCTCCCGGCGAACAAGGGAACCGTCCTCTGGCTCGACTGGATGCCCAACGGAAAAGAGATCATGTTCGCGATCAGCCAGAACGGACGCCCCTCGCGCATCTGGGTCCAGGAGATCGCCTCCGGAAAATCGCGACCCGTCACGGACGAGGGCGTCGAGGTCCTCCTCTATTCGCATCTGATTTCTCCGGATTCCCGCGTGATCATCGGGCGGGCGGCCGACGGCTCCCTGCATCTCTATCCGTTCGCCGGGGGTCCTCCGGAGCCGCTTCCGTACATCGAGCCGGGAGAGCAGCCGCTCCGGTGGAGCGCGGATGGAAAATCTCTCTACGTCTACACCCCGGGCGCCCTGCCGGCACGGATCGATCTCGTCCGTCTCTCCGACGGCCATCGCCAGATGTGGAAGGACCTCGTTCCGAACGACACGGCGGGCGTCGCGTTCATCCGCGCGCCGCTCATCACGCCGGACGGTCGGCATTACGTCTACAGCTACACCCGCGTCCTGTCGGACCTCTTCCTCGTCCGCGGCCTGCGCTGAATCGTTCAGCGCGGCGCGGACCGCTCCTCGACGACCGCCGAGCCATCCTCGTAGACAGGCCGGAAGGGGAAGTCGCGGCGGTCCATCCCGGAGGCGCGGCAAGCCCGGCGCACCCGAACAACGTAGCGGACGCCGAGCGCATCGAGCCGCCGCGCGATCGCGGCGCCGTCGGGCAGAGCGAGGATCTCGTCGTACCGCGCGATCCCCGAGACGTCGCCGATCATCGTTCCCGCGTAATACCAGCGGAGCTGCTCGCCGCCGCAGACGAACACCGTCTCACGCGGCGCCGTCCGGTTCAGGAACGCGACCGCGCGGTATCCGGGCACCTTTTCGGCGAGATACCGCTCCCGCTCGGCCGCGCGCAGGGGGACCGGACCCTGCCGCACGATTCGCCAGGCGGCATAGGCGATGCCGGGAAGGACGGCGAGAGCCGCGAACGACGCCGGAAGACGCCGGCCGAGAGCATGCGCCGCGTCGGCCGCCGCGCGGCCGATCTCGACGGAGAGGATCGGGAGAACGACCGCGAGGTAGCGCGAGTCGCGCGGCATCGCGAGCCAGAAGACGCCCCATCCGAGGCAGAGGGCGATCGAGACGCGCGCGCGCCGGTCGCGGACGACAAACCACGCCAGAAGAGGCGAGGCGAGGAGAAACCAGGGGGAAAACGGCGGCTGGAAATTCACGCGCCCGCGGGCGAAAAGCGTGTCCCACGGGAGCCGGAGGAAATCTCCGGCCGCCCGGCCGATCCCGCCCGGGTGGGAAAGCCCCACGGCGTCCCAAGCCGAGTGGCCGAAGAGCCCGGGGAGGAACGGGAAGACCGGGTTGCCGGTCGAGCGAAAAATCCGGAGGTACCAGGGAGCGAGGACGGCGGCCGCCACGGTCGAGAACATCGCCGCCGCGCGAAGCCGCTTGCCGCGCGGCGACAGCGCCGCCGCCGCAACGGCGGCGCCCGCGACCCATGGCAGGCCGAGATACTTCACCGACGCCGCGGCGCCGGCGAGCCCCGCTGCGAGCGCGCGACGTCCGCCGCCGCCCTCCCTGCCGCGGCCGATCGCGACGAACGCGCCGAAGCAGAAGAGCGTCAGCGGCGCTTCCACGTAGCCCGACGATGCGAGGTGCAGGACGATCGGCGACGAGACGAAGATCGCCGCCGCGAGCCAGGCCGCGCCGTCGCCGGCGGCCTGCGCCCCCGCGAAGACCAGGAGCGCCGTCGCGGCAGTCGCCAGCAGCGGGACGAGGTGCGTCGCCGCGTCTCCGCCGAAGAGCCAGAGCGGTACCTCGAGCGCTTCCGCGGCGTTCGGAAACACGGGCGCGCGAAGCGACGCGAGGAACGGCATCCGTCCGGACGCCGCGAACGCGCCGACCGTCGGCAGGTGATAGAGCGTCTCGTCGAATGCCGTGGGCGGATAGAGAGCGAGGACGAACGCCCCCGCGAGCAAGGCCGCGAGAGCCGCGGCGACCACGACCGGCGCCGGTCCGCGCGTTGCGGACCGCCGGACGGAACGCCGGAGGTTCCACGCGGCGGCCGCGATCCCGGCGCCGGCCGCCGCCGCGAGCTCCGCGCGCCGCAGACGGCCGAAAGCGGCGAGCGCGAAGAAGACCGTCGCGTAGAGCGCGAGACCCGCGGCGATCCGCAGCCCCCAGCGTTCCGCCGACGAGCGCAAGAGGCGCGAGGGGACGACGGTCCCGGCGCCGTACGCCGCGAGCGCCGAGAGGACGAAGAGCGCGGCGGTCCGCAGGATCATCGCGCTACGCGGCCGGGTCCCGCTCCTCGCGCGAGGGCGGGGGCCGCACCGGGATACCCGCCCGCCGCAGGAGCTTCTCGAACGCGGACTCGATCGCCGCGGCCGCGTCGTCGGCACGGTACCCGGCGGCACGCAGGCGCGCGCGCTCTCCCATCGCGGCCCGCTGCGGCACTCCGAGAAGCCCGCGGACCGCCTCCGCGAGCGACTCCGCGTTCGCCTCCGCGCAGGCGCCCTCGATCCCCGGCCGCACCAGCTCCGGCACGGCGTTGAGCTCCGCACGAACGCAGACGACCGGGACCCCCGCCGCCATCGCCTCGAGCGGAAAGATCCCGAATCCCTCGCGCGCCGAGGGCTGGATCGCGAGCGCGGAACGGCGGATCTCCCGCCACAGCTCGACGCGTTCCGGGGCGGGCGCCCGGAAATCCACGCGATTCTCGATGCCGAGACGCCGCGCCCGTTGGCCGAGACGTTCCCGCTCCGGCCCTCTCCCGTACACGACGAGGCGGACGTGCGGAAGGAGCGCGAGCGCGTCGAGCAGAAGGTCGACGCGCTTGTGGGCGAGCAGCCGACCCGCATAGATGATCCGGTCGGGGTCCGGCGAGATCCCCGCCGTTTTGGCGGCGATCTCGTCGACGTCCGTGCCGCACGACACGACCGGCGCCTCCTCGCCG
>DATFVB010000203.1 GCA_035260525.1 Thermoanaerobaculia bacterium | reverse complement strand
TCGTGCCGTCGGCATTCTCGCTGTAGAACCGGGCCTGGACGGTCCCCTGGCCGATCTGGTCGAAGAGCCCCGCCGACGGGGAGTTGAAAATGACGAACAACGACCCGAGGACCCCGGCGTCTTCCTCGCTCTGGCTGATCAACCCGAGTTGCTTGAGATCGTCGATGAAGTCGTCCGAGTGGTACACGGAGCGGCCGGCGAGCTGGACGGCGCCCTGGTCATTGAGGCCGTCGGCGCCCACGCTCACCGTGATGTCCACGTGGGAGCCGCCGATCAAGCCGCTGAAATAGGCGTCCACCTGCGTGTCGGTGTTGGTGTTGTTCGCGATGTCGACGGAAGTCCGGAACAGGATGCCGTTTCCCGTCAGCCGGCCGACCACGTCGAGATTGATGCCGACGCCGCTGGCGGCACTCGCCACCTGGGGGTTCACCGCGAGCGTGCGCACCCCATGCGACACGGATCGATGGACCGTTGGGACGGAAGCGTTCGAGACGGCCCCGGCGGGCGCCGCGAGAGCGGCGACGACGAGAGGGGCGAGAAGAGACGCGATTTTCTTCATGGCCTTCCTTTCTGTTGGCAGAGAGAGTCTATCTCCGCTGGGCGCGTGTGCAAGCCATGTGCCGTGAGCCGCATCCGGGCCAGATCGACGAAAGGGAGGGGGACCGGCGCGCGGGGAGGACAGCCTGTCCTCTCCCGGTCAACAGCAGACGAGAAGAGGAGCCGGCTCCCGCGATTCCGCGGCGGCGGGAGCACTGATGCAGCGGGCGAGCTCGCGGAGCGACGCCTGGTCCTCCTGCGCCATGGCGGCGGGGAGATCGGTGAGAGAGAACCACCCGCCTGCCTCGACGGGTCCGCCGAGCCGGGCATCGGCCGAACGAAGGCAACGGAGCACGCGCGCGTTCTCGCGCCGGAGCCGAAGGAAGGCCGCGACGGCGTCCCGCGCGCCGCTCTTTCCCGAGGCGATGCGGCGCGCGATCCCGCGATCGAGCCGGGGGAGCACGGCAGGGGCGTCGCCGCGGAGGAGCCGCACGCGAGCGGTCCACACGTGTTCCTCGATCGCGACGGCTTCCCAGAGGAGGCCGGCGATCTTGCGCCGCAGCGCCCCGTCTCCGCCGAGGACGACCTTCTCGTAGACGAAAGGAGTCGTTTCGAGGATCAGGAGCGCGTTTTCGAGTTCTCGCCGTTTCATGTCACTTCCCATCTGACTTTACGCAGCCGGCTTCGAAAAGTTCCGGCTCTTTAGCGGTCCTTCATGAGACGGCGCGGGGCCGGGAAGGTTACGCGGGGCGGCGGAGGGAGACGGCGGCGAGCGCCAGGGCGGACAGGAGGGCGACGGCCGCGCCGGCGTCGAACGCGGCGGCCGGCCCGAGCTTCTCCCAGAGCAGCCCGAAGAGGATCGAGGCGGGAAGCGCCGCGATCCCGACCGCGAGGTGGAACAGCCCGAACGCGCGGCCTCGCGCGTTCGGGCCGGCCACGTCGGCCACGTACGCTCGCTGCGCTCCCTCGGTCAACGCGTAATAGAGGGCATAAATTCCGAAAAGGGCCCACACGCCGCCGGCGCTCTTCACCCGCCCGAACTCGTAATACACGACGGCGTACACCGCCCAGCCGGCCAGAATCGTCGGAGTCCGGCCGATGCGGTCGGCGAGCGCGCCGAGCGGCGTGTTCGCGAGCGCCTTCGCGCCGCTGAAGAACGCCCAGAGCGCCGGGATCGCCCAGAGCGGGACGCCTCCCTGGCGGGCCCGCAGCAACAGGAACGCGTCGGTCGAGTTCGCAAAGGCGAAGAGAGTGAAGATCGACATCACGACGTAGAACCGCTTCGGGAGCGGGGGACCGGAAAGGGCCGGCTTGCCGGCGGACGGCACCTTCGGCTCGCGCGTGCCGAAGAGGAGGATCGCGAGCGCCGCGATGCCCGGGACGACCGAGAGGGCGAAGACGGGACGAACGTCCCGGAAGAAGAGCTTCAGGAGCAGCGCGGCGATGAGCGGCCCGATCATCGCGCCGGCGTTGTCCATCGCGCGCTCGAATCCGTACGCGACGCCGCGCCGGGCCGGATCCACCGCTCCGGCGATCATCGCGTCGCGCGGAGCGGTTCGGACGCCCTTGCCGATCCGGTCGAGGAACCGGATTCCGACGACGACGCCCCATCCCGGGGCGAGCGCCAGGAGGGGCCGGGTGAAGACCGACGCCGCGTACCCTCCGACGACGAACGGCTTGCGGCGGTGTCTCCGGTCGGAGAGCCAGCCGAAGAACCCCTTCCCGATCGCGGCCGTCGTCTCCGCCACTCCCTCGACGATTCCGACGATCTCCGGACCGGCGCCGAGCGTCGCCGTGAGGAACGCCGGCAGCAGGGGATAGATCATGTCGGACGCGACGTCGTTGAAGAGCGACACGAGCCCGAGCGAGACGACGACCGGGGGGAGGCCGAGGAATCGCTTTCGCGCCACGCGGGAAGAGTAACAGCCGCGCGGACCATGGCCTCGAGCGAAATTCGCACCCAGCCCGGGTCTCTGTCACTCCCGCTGAACCGTAAGGTCCGTCATGCTGAGCGCAGCGAAGGATCTACCCCGGTGGCAGATCCTTCGTCGCTTCGCTCCTCAGGATGACGAGGGCCTCGCTCCTCAGGATGACAACGGCTCCCCTGTCACTCCCGCGAAAGCGGGAGTCCAGCGCCCCTCCGGCCGCTGGCCCCCCGCGGCCCGTCCTGGAATCCTGCTTTCGCAGGAATGACCCGTGGGCCGAATGCTCATCACCTTGGCGTGGTCGGAAGTCGGCGCGCGTCGCGCCGGGCGGCGCTCGGGCGATGCCCGCGCGGGCTACACTGGGGAATGCCCCTTCACCGCGACCGCGCCTTCATCCTGTCCGCCATCCCCCTCCGGGAGAAGGACCGGATCGTCACGTTCCTGACCCAGCACTTCGGCGTCAAGCGCGGCGTCGCGCGAGGCGCGCGCCGGCTGCAGAGCGCGTACGCGGGCGCTCTCGAGCCGATGAGCGAAGCGGAGGTGCTCTGGTTCGAGAAGGAAGGACGCGACCTCCACCGCATCGATTCCATCGAGCCGGCGCGCTCGTCGTTCCCGCTCGCGGCCGATCTCGCGACGGGGCTCCTGCTCTCGGCGCTCGCGGAATCGCTGATCACGTTCGTCTCCGACTCCGACCCGTCGGAGAAGTTCTTCCGGCTCGCCGCGCACGTCGTCGGAGCGCTCTTCGAGGGGCGCAGCGCCGCCGCCGCCGGCGTGTACTTCGACGCGTGGGTGCTCAAGCTCACGGGCGTGCTCCCGCCGGCGACGGCGTGCGCGGTCTGCGGCAACCCGCTCGAGCCCGGGGCCGCGCGGTTCGACGAGACGCTTCCGGGCTTGGTCGACGCCGCGTGCGCGCCTCCCGGCGCGCGCCGCGTCTCGCGCGATCTCGCGCCGGCGCTCGCGCGAATCCTCTCGCGTCCGATCGGAGGCGCGGAGGTCGCGCCGCGCGTCGCCGAGGAGCTCTCGGGCGTGCTGCGGCGAATCCGCCGGCACTTCCTCGGGCACGAGCTCAAATCACAGAAAGTGCTCGCCGAAGTGCTATATTTTGGCGCGTGGTGACGCTCCAGAAAATTTTGAGCGGGCTCCAGGGTTTCTGGGAGGAGCAGGGGTGTCTCATCCAGCAGCCCTACGACCTGCCGATGGGCGCCGGCACGATGCATCCGGACACTTTCCTGCGCGCGCTCGGGCCGGAGCCGTGGCGGTGCGCGTACGTCCAGCCGTCGCGCCGTCCCGCCGACGGCCGCTACGGCGAGAACCCGTTCCGCCTCGGCAAGTACTTCCAGTATCAGGTGATCTTGAAGCCCGCGCCAGAGGACGTCCAGGACGTGTACCTCCGGAGCCTCGAGCGCCTCGGCATCGACCCGAACGACCACGACATCCGCTTCGAGGAGGACAACTGGGAGTCGCCGACTCTCGGCGCCTGGGGCGTGGGATGGCAGGTCCTGATGGACGGAATGGAGATCACGCAGTTCACGTATTTCCAGCAGGCGGGGGGGATCGACCTCGCGCCGGTCTCCGCCGAGATCACGTACGGCGTCGAGCGCGTCGCGCTCTTCCTCGGGAAGGCGCGGTCGATCTTCGACATCCCGTGGAACGACACGCTCACGTACGGACAGATCCGGCATCACGAGGAGGTCGAGCTCTCGCGCTATTCCTTCGAGGTCGCCGAGACCGATTGGGCCCAGACGCTCTTCGAGCGGTCCGAGCGCGAGGCGCGCCTGGCGCTCGCGGCCGGGCTCGTCCTCCCCGCGTACGAGGCCACACTCCTCTGCTCGCACGAGTTCAACGTCCTCGACGCCCGCGGCGCGGTTTCGGCCACCGAGCGCGTGGCGTACATCCGCCGGGTCCGCGACCTCGCCTGCGCGGTGGCGAAGGCCTACGTCGCGGCGCGCGAATCGGCGGGATATCCGCTCCTTCCGAAAGAGCCCGCCGCGGTGGCGTCGTGAACGCCGTCCGATGACCGCCGGCGAGACCGCGGAATTCTTCCTCGAGATCCGGGTCGAAGAGATGCCCGCCGGGGCGATCCCCGGGGCCAGGGCGGACCTCGCGCGGAAGTTCACGGACGCGCTCGCGGAAGCGGCGCTCGCCCCCGAGTCCATCGCGGCGACCGCGACACCGCGCCGCCTCGTCGTCGTCGTCCACGGTCTGCCGCGCCGGCAGGAGGACCGCGTCGTCGAGGTTTCGGGACCGCCCGTCGAGAGGGCGATCGACGCCGACGGCCGGCCGACGAAGATGGCCGAGGGGTTCGCGCGCGCGCAGGGCGTGGCGATCTCCGATCTCCGGCGCGTCCGCACGGCGCGCGGGGAGGTGCTGCTCGCGCGCAAGACCGTCGCGGGCCGCCCGACGGCGGAGATCCTCGCCGAGATCACGCCGCGCATCCTCGGTTCGATGACGTTCCCGAAGATGATGCGGTGGGGAAGCGGCGACTATTCGTTCGTCCGTCCCGTTCACGGGGTCGTCGCGCTCTTTGCGGGCGCGGTCGTGCCGATGACGATCTTCGGAGTGCGCTCCGGGAACCGGACGGTCGGGCACCGGCTGTCGGCCGACGAGCCGGTCGAGGTGAGCGGGTCGGAGGATTACGCGCGGCGCCTCCGCGAAGCGGGAGTCGAGCCCGACGGCGAGGAGCGCGCCGCGATCCTCCTCGAGAAGGCGCGGGAGCTCGCGGCCGGCTGCGGCGGCGGGATCGAAGCCGATGCCGACCTGATCCCGACGCTCGCCGACCTCGTCGAGTGGCCCGGGCTCGTCTGCGGCGCGTTCGACGCGGCGTACCTCGAGCTGCCGGACGAGATCCTCGTGACGACGATGCGCACGCACCAGAAGTACCTTCCGGTTCGCTCCCTGCAGGGGCTCACGCCGAACTTCCTCGCGGTCATGGACCACCGGACCGACCCGAAGGGACTGATCGTCAAGGGGAACGAGTGGGTCCTGAACGCGCGCCTGTCCGACGCCCGCTTCTTCTTCGACGAGGACGTCCGGGAGCCCTTTTCCTCGAAGATGTCGAAGCTCTCGCGCCTCTTCTTCCACGACAAGCTCGGCGACTACCTGCAGAAGACCGGCCGGGTCCAGGAGCTGACGGAGGCGGTCGGAGCGCTCGTCACGCGGCCCGAGCGGGTCCGCCCGGCGCTCGAGGCGGCGCGCCTCTCGAAGATCGACCTCACGACCGAGATGGTCCGGGAGTTCACGGACCTCCAGGGGATCGTCGGCGGGCTCTACGCGCGCCGGGAGGGGGCGAGCGAGGAGGTCTGGAAGGCGATCTACGACCAGTACCGGCCGGTGTCGGCCGACGACGAGCCGCCCCGCACGGAAACCGGCGCCATCCTCTCGGCGGCCGACCGCATCGACACTCTCGCCGGGTTCTTCGGGATCGGCCTCGTGCCGACGGGGAGCAAGGACCCGTACGGGCTGCGGCGCGCCGCGCAGGGGCTCGTCTCGATCGTGCTGTCGCGGGGATGGAGGGTCGACTGGAAGATCGTCTTCCGCAAGGCGGTCGCGCTCCATGGCGCGTCGATCTCCCGCCCGGCCGACGCCGTGCTGGCAGACCTCCGCGCGTTCTTCGCCGACCGCGTCCATTTCCTGTTCGAGAAGCGGGGGCTCGAATCCGACGTCGTCGAATCGGTGCTCGCTTCGGGGTCCTGGGACTTCGCCGATCTCGCGGACCGCGCCGCCGCGATCGCGGACGCCCGGCGCCGGGAGGACTTCCGCTCCCTTTCGCTCTCGGCCAAGCGGATCCGGAAGATCCTGCCGGGACCGGTCGACCGCGCGCCCGACCCGGCGCTCTACCGCGAGCCGGCCGAGCACGCGCTCGCCGCCGACGTCCTCCAGCTCTCGCGCGCCGTCGAGACGCTCGTGTCGACGCGCCGGTACCCGGAGCTCATCGCGGCGATGGTCTCGCTCGCGCCCGCGCTCGACCGCTTTTTCGACGACGTGCTCGTCAACGCTCCGGAGCCGGAGCTCAAAGCCAATCGCCAGGCCCTGCTCGCGGAGATTCAGCGCCAGTTCGGCCAGTTCGCCGACATCTCCGAGATCGTCGTGGAGAAGTAGCCACGCGGAAGGAAGCCGAGAAGTAGCCACGCGGAAGGAAGTCGAGAAATGAAGCGAAGCGGAAAACCCCGGTCGAAAAGAGCCCACCGGTACGTTTATTTCTTCGGCGACGGACGCGCCGACGGGAAGGATCTCCCCCGGGAGATCCTCGGCGGCAAGGGCTACGGCCTCGTCCAGATGACGGCGATGGGCGTACCCGTCCCGCCCGGGTTCGTGATCTCGACGGAGGTCTGCGCGAAGTTCTCGAAGACCGGCCATTATCCGCCGGGTCTGAAGGAGGAGGTCGAGGAGAACCTCGCGCGACTCGAGAAGACGACCGGAAAGGTCTTCGGCGACGGCGAGAACCCGCTCCTCGTCTCCGTCCGCTCGGGAGCGCCCGCGTCGATGCCGGGGATGATGGACACGATCCTGAACCTCGGCCTCACGCACGAGGCGAAGGCGGGCTTCGGCCACGCGGCCGGCGAGCGGTTCGCCCGCGACTGCCGGCGCCGCCTGATCTCGATGTACGGCGACGTGGTCCTGAAGGTGCCGAAGAGCCGGTTCGAGGAGGCCATCACGCGCGCGAAGGAGAAGGCGGGGGTCGACAACGACGCGCAGCTCTCCGCGCAGGAGCTCCGGGCGCTGTGCACGAAGTACCTGACGATCATCCGAAAGCACTCGAAGAAGCCGTTCCCCGAGGACCCCCGGGCGCAGCTCTGGGGCGCGATCGGCGCGGTCTTCCAGTCGTGGGACAACGAGCGGGCGCGCTCCTACCGGAAGCTCAACCGGATCCCGGAAACCTGGGGGACGGCCGTCACGGTGCAGGCGATGGTCTTCGGGAACCTGGGCGACGATTGCGCGACGGGCGTCGCGTTCACCCGGAACCCGGCCACCGGCGAGAAGACGCTGTACGGGGAGTACCTCGCCAACGCCCAGGGAGAGGACGTCGTCGCCGGCATCCGCACGCCGCACCCGATCTCCGCGCAGGGACGCGGCGACTCCCTCGAAGAGACGATGCCCGCCGTCTACGCGCAGCTCCTGAAGGTGCGCGACGCGCTCGAGCGGAATTTCCGGGACATGCAGGACATCGAGTTCACGATCGAGGGAGGCAAGCTCTACATCCTCCAGACGAGAAACGGCAAGCGCACCGGGTTCGCGGCCGTCCGGATCGCGTGCGATTTCTTCGACGAGAAGCGCCTCTCCAAACGCGAGGCGCTGACGCGCGTCGACCCGGAGCAGCTCTTGCAGCTGCTCGCGCCGGTCTTCCCGACGAGCGAGAAGGAGCGCGCGATCCGGGAGGGGAACCTCCTCGCGCGCGGGCTGCCCGCCGGTCCGGGGGCGTCGTGCGGGCGCGCCGCCTTCTCGGCCGAGCGCGCCGTCGAGATGGCGCACGCCGGCGATCCCGTGATCCTGGTCCGCGCCGAGACCTCTCCCGAGGACATCCTCGGGATGGCGGCGTCGCAGGGGATCCTCACTTCGCGCGGGGGGATGACGTCCCACGCCGCCGTGGTCGCCCGCGGGATGGGGAAGTGCTGCGTCGTGGGATGCGGCGAGATCACGATCGACGCGCGGTACGCGCGGATGACGGCGCGCGGAAAGATCGTTTCCGAGGGGGATTTCCTCTCCGTCGACGGAACGACCGGCGAGGTGATCGCGGGCAAGCTCCCGACGCGGCCCTCGGAGGTGATCCAGGTCGCCGTCGAAGAGAAGATGAAGCCCGCGGATTCGCGCCTCTACCGCCAGTTTGCCCGGATCCTCGAGTGGGCCGACGAGGTGCGGAGGCTCGGCGTCCGGGCCAACGCCGACACGCCGCGCGACGCGCACGTCGCCCGCGCCTTCGGCGCCGAAGGGATCGGTCTCTGCCGCACCGAGCACATGTTCTTCGAGGGGGAGCGGATCACCGCCGTGCGCGAGATGATCCTCGCCGAGACGCCCGAGGGGCGCATGAAGGCGCTCGCCAAGATCCTCCCGATGCAGCGCGGCGACTTCGTCGGCATCTTCCGGGAGATGGGGGAGCGGCCGGTGACGATCCGGCTCCTCGACCCTCCGCTCCACGAGTTCCTGCCGCGCGAGCCGAAGGCGCTCGCCGCGACCGCCAAGGAGATGGGGATCTCGATCGACGTCCTGAAGGGCAAGGTCGAGGGGCTGTCCGAGGCGAACCCGATGCTCGGCCACCGCGGCTGCCGTCTCGGCCTGACGCATCCCGAGATCTACGAGATCCAGGTCCGGGCGATCTTCGAGGCGGCCGTCGAGGTCGCTCGCTCCGGGAAGGCTCCGGTCCCGGAGGTCATGATCCCGCTCGTCGGCGCCCTGCCCGAGTTCACGCGGCTGCGCGAGATGACCGACCGCGTCGCGCACGACGTCTTCCGGGAGGCCGGCCGCCGCGTGGCGTACCGGGTCGGCACGATGATCGAGATCCCGCGGGCGGCCCTCATGGGCGCCGAGATCGGCGCGGCCGCGGACTTCTTCTCGTTCGGGACCAACGACCTGACCCAGATGACGTTCGGCTTCTCCCGCGACGACATCGGCTCGTTCCTGCCGCACTACCTCGAGGCGGGGATCCTGCCGCACGATCCGTTCGCGACGATCGACGTCGAGGGCGTGGGACAGCTCGTCGCGATGGGGACCGAGCGCGGGAGGTCCGCCAGGAAGAAGCTCAAGGTCGGGATCTGCGGCGAGCACGGCGGGGACCCGGCGTCCATCCGCTTCTTCCACGAGACCGGGCTCGACTACGTCTCCTGCTCGCCGTATCGCGTTCCCATCGCGCGCCTGGCGGCGGCGCGCGCGGCGATCGCCGGCGAGTCGCTCTCCCGCACCGCATGAAGCGCATCCGCCGCCTCGACTCCCGGACGATCGACCGGATCGCGGCCGGCGAGGTGGTCGAGCGGCCGGCCTCCGTCGTCAAGGAGCTCGTCGAGAACGCGCTCGACGCGGGCGCGTCGCGAATCGACGTGGAGATCGCGGGCGGGGGCGTGGCCTCGATCCTCGTCCGCGACGACGGCTCCGGCATGTCGCGGGAAGACGCGTCGCTCTCCGTCGAGCGGCACGCGACGTCCAAGATCGCGAGCGAGGAGGATCTCCCGCGGGTGCGCACCCTCGGGTTCCGCGGCGAGGCGCTCCCTTCGATCGCCTCGGTCGCAAGGCTGACCCTGACGACCGCGGACGGGGGCGGCCCGGAGGGCACGCGGGTGGCGATCGACCACGGCGGCGAAAAGGCCGTCTCGCCCGCCGCGCGGCCGCGCGGCACCGACGTCCTCGTCGAGGAGCTCTTCGGGCGCACGCCGGCGCGGCGCAAGTTCCTGAAGACGCCGGAAGCGGAGGCTCGCGAAATCGCCCGCGCCGTCACCCGGGCCGCTCTCGCCCGGCCGGACGTGGCGTTCTCGCTCCGCTCGAACGGGCGCGAGCTCATCGCCGCTCCGCCGGCGGTCGACCGCGCGGCGCGGGCCGTCCGTCTTTTCGGGGCGGACACGCTCGGGACGCTCCTGCCGTTCCAGGCGCGGGCCGGGGCGCTCACCCTCACCGGTCTCGTCACGCGCGGCTCGGTGACGTTCCCGACGAGGCGGCTCCAGTTCTTCCACGTCAACGGCCGCGCCGTGTCCGACCGGGGCGTCTCGCGGGCGATCGCGGAGGCGGCGCGGGAAGCGATCCGGACGGACCGGCATCCCGGCGTTTTCCTCTTCCTCGAGGCGCCGGAAGGCGCCGTCGACGTCAACGTCTCTCCCTCGAAGACGGAAGTCCGCTTCGCGCAGCCGGCGGAGGTCTTCCGCCTCGTCTTCCATACCCTTCTCTCGTCGCTCGCGGCCGGCAAGGAGGAGCGGCGGCTCGTCCCGGTCCCTCCGGCGGCCGATTTCTCGGTGGCCGAGGCTCGGGAGGTCTACGCCGCCCCTCCGGAGGCGGGGCCGGGGGGCGGGCGGCGCCTCCGGCTCGAGATCGAGACGCCGGGGGAGGACGCGACGGTCGTCGAGGTCGAGACCTCGGAACGGCCGACGGCGCGCGTGCTCGCCCAGTTCGACGAGTCGTTCCTGCTCGTGGAGGCGGAGACGGGTCTCTGGATCGTCGACCAGCACGCGGCGCACGAGCGCGTCCTCTACGAGAAGATGCGCGATCGCGCGTCGCAGAACCGGTCCTTTTCCCAGGCGCTCCTCACCCCCGCGCTGTGGGAGGCGTCCGCCGAGGAAGCCCTCGCGGTCGGGGAGGCGCGGGAAGAGCTCGCGCGGCTCGGCTTCGACGTCGAGGAGCGCTCGGGCAACGTCTTCGCGATCTCGGCGGTTCCGCCCGAGCTCGCCGGGCGCGACGTCGCGGCGGTGATCCGCGAGGTGATCGAGCCTTCGGCGAGGGAGCGCGATCCCGGCCGGCGGCGCGACCGGATGATGGCGACGGTCGCGTGCCGCTCCGCCGTCACGATCCACCACCGCTTGGCGCCGCCCGAGTCGGAGCGGCTCCTGCTCGACTGGCTGAAGTGCCGCGACCGGTTCACGTGCCCGCACGGGCGGCCGGTCGTGCTGTCGCTTTCGGATGCGGACTTATTGACGTTTTTTCGGAGAAGGTAGCGGGCATCGGGAGATCCTCCTCGGCTCCGGCGAGCGACGGAGGATGTGGGACCGAGTATGGCGCTTTGCCGCTCGACGTTCACCGACGCGAGGGACGGGTCGCAGCCGAATCCACCGGCCGGCCGGTCCCGTCAGCGCGGCGTGATCCGGAACCTCGCCACCGGCGCCGATCCCTCCGTTCCGACCAGCGTCCAGAAGTAGTCGCGGCCGCTCCTCAACCGCCGACGCTCGGCGTCGGGCAACGGGACGACGCCGTCCGACGGCGGGCTCGTCCACTCGAACGTCCGATCCGCGTCGAAGATCATGACGCGCGCTTTCTTTCCCGGAGGCAGGCGGAAGGAAAACCGCGACGGGGGCGCGGCCAGCGAGCCTCTCGGAGCCAGAAGCGTCGCCGCGGCGGATTCGCCGCGTTCGACGTCGGCCGCCGGCCGGCGGACCAGGAGCGGCACGGCGATCGCGGCGATCGCCGCCGCGGCCGCCGCCAGCGCCCAGGCGGGGAACGCCCGCCGCCGCCGGGCGGGCCTCGCGGCGCGGAACCGCTTCCACGCGTCACCGATCGCGGGATCGGCCTCCCGCCCGCTCCCCAGGAACGCTTCGAGGTGGACGAGCTCCAGCGAGCAATCGGCGCAGAGGACCGCGTGATCGAGCACGGCGCGACCGGCGGCATCCTCGGGCTGCCGGAGCGCGGCGAGGAGCGTCTCCGGCGACGGATGCGGGCCCCGGGGAGACCGGGGGATCTCGATGTCCTTCATGACGTTTCCATCGCCTCTCTCAGCCGCTTCCGGGCGAGCCAGATCTGGACCTTGACGGTGATCTCCGAGATTCCGAGGCGGCGCGCGATCTCCCGGTACGGGAGCTCCTTCTGGACGCGGAGGAGGAGGCACGCGCGCATCCGCGCCGGCAGCGTCCGGAGCGCGGCGGCGAGCCGCTCGGCGGTCTCGCGTCCCGCGAGGTCGGTCTCAGCCGTCGGCGCGATCGCCATTCCCTCGTCGGGAGGATCGGTCTCGCGCCGGCGCGCCCCGCGGCGAAATTCGTCCGTCGCGGCGTTTCGCGCCGCGGCGTAGATCCACGACTCGAGGCTTCCTTCGCCCCGAAACGACTTCCATGACCGGTAGACGTTCCAGAGCGTCGTTTGACTGAGATCCTCCGCCTCCGCGGCCGAAAAGCCGCGGGAACGGAAGAAACGGCGGAGCCGCGGGAAGTACTCCGTGAAGGTGCCGTGGAACCCGTCGAGGTCGCCCGCCTGCTCCGCCCCGCGTCCGCTCATCGCTTTGGAACAATGTAGCGGCCGGATCCGACTAATACAACTTCATTCCCGCGCCGTCTCCCCTCACGACGGACGAATCGGCGTCCGTCGCCGACCACGGAGCAGCCAGCATGAAATGGAAATGGCTCACGCTCGCGATCGCGGGAATCTCGGCGGCGGTCTTCGGCGGCTTTCCGGCGACGGAGTCGTACCTGCCGGCCGTGGGACGGTTGGCGGGGGAGGGCGGGGCGCAGTTTTACACGACGATGTGGGCGACGAACCTGACGGGGGCTCCCGTGTCGTTCACGTTCGAGTTCCTCAAGGAGGGGCAGGCCAACCCGAGCCCGGCGTCGTTTACGGACACGCTCTCTCCCGGGCAGACGAAGATGTACGAGAACGTCGTCGAGAGCAGGCTCGGGCTCTCCGACGCTCTCGGGGCGGCGCGGATCAGGGCGTCGGGCGAGATGCTGGTGGCCGAGCGGATCTACGACCAGGCGCCGGGGGACGATCTGGGCAACACGCAGGGGCTGTTCTTCGCCGGGGTGCCGAAGAGCTTCTCGATCTCGCTCGGGCAGTCGGCGTCGATCCAGGGGGTGAGCCAGGGGGGATCGGAGAACTTCCGGTACAACTTTGCGCTGGTGGAGACCGGCGGGGGAAGTCCGACGGTCAACGTGCAGCTCTTCGACGGCGACGGGGCGCTTCTGGGGCAGAAGGCGTACGCGATGGGGCCGCACGAACAGCTCCAGCCCAACGTGAAGGACCTGGCCTCGACGGTATCGACCATCAATGCCCGGATCACGGCGACGGTCACGGGAGGGACGGGATCGGTGCTGCTGGCGGGAGCGCAGGTGGCCAACGAGTCGCAGGACTCCTCGGGGTTCGAGATGAGCTTCCGCGATGACTTGCTGGGGTCGGGAGCCGGGACGGCCGGAGTGACGAGCCTGAACGGATCGACGGGGGCGCTGACGATCGCTCACGGCGCCAACACGACGGTCAACGTCAACGGTTCGACGATCACGATCGACGCGGTCTCGGGGTCGGGGACGGGACTGACGGCGGTCGCACATGACAACTCTCTTCTTGGGAGCGGAACGGTATCGCTGCCTCTGGGAATCGCCAACGGCCAGGTCGTGCGTTCTTTGAACGGTCTGCACGATGCCGTTGCCCTTGCTGCCGGCACGAACGTGACGATCACGCCTTCGGGCAATACGCTCACGATCGCGGCGTCCGGAGGTGGGAGCAGCGGATTCACGCTGCCGTATTCGGCGACGGTGACGACGAGCAATCCGGCGTTCAAGATCGAGAACGACGGCTCGGGGGCCGCTTTCGCGGCGGTGACGCAGGGGACCGCGATTTCGGCCGTCGGCGGCGGCGGCCACCTGGCCATACCATCGCGGGCGACCGTCGAGGCCGCCGCGATGGACAATTCGGCCTTCTTTGGAACAAGCGACAGCGGTGCCGCCTTCTTCGGGTCGAGCGGTAGCGGCACTGCGATCGACGGACGGTCGGGAAGCGGGACGGGCGTTCACGGATCGGGAGTCGTCGGCGTCCTGGGAGAAGGGACTCCAGGAGTTCAGGGCAACGGCGGATCGACCGGAGACGGCGTCGACGGATTCGCTTCGAATGCGGGAAGAAGCGGAGTCTACGGCAGCAATGCCGGCAGCGGAGCGGGAGTGTTCGGGCGAGGGGCGGCCGGCGACGGCGTGCACGGGGAAACGACCGGAGCGAATCCGGCGGCCGGTGTCAAAGGAAAGACGAACAACACGGGGTACGGCGTCTACGGGACGGCCACGGGCACGGGCGGTGCGGCAATCGGAGGGGATGCTCCCAACGGCGGTAAGGCCGCTCACTTCTACGGCGGAGACGTCTACATCGACAACAACCTGCACGTGACGAAGGCGATCACCGCGGGAACGAAGGACTTCAAGATCGATCATCCGCTCGACCCCGCCAACGAGTATCTCGTCCACGCGTCGATCGAGTCGTCGGAGATGGTGAACATCTATTCCGGCAACGTCGTGCTTGACGGCCACGGTGTCGCGGCGATCACGCTCCCGGCCTGGATGGAGGCCGAAAACGCCGACTTCCGCTATCAGCTCACCGCTGTCGGGTTGTCGCAGGCCGGCCTGTACGTCGCCCAGGAGGTGCGCGATCACCGGTTCGTGGTCGCCGGAGGATCGCCGGGCGGAAAGGTCTCGTGGCAGATCACCGGGGTGCGCCGCGACCGCTGGGCGCTCGCGAACCCGCTCGTCGTCGAGGAGAAGAAGCCGGCGAACGAGCGCGGCCTCTATCTTCACCCCGAGGCATACGGCCTTCGGCCGGAGAAACGAATCGGGTGGTCGGAGGACCCGCGAAACCCTGCCCGGACCAAGGCTGAGCCTCGGTAATTCCAAGGCGAAACCTTCAAGAGGGAGGAATCATGAAGAAATCGACGGTTCTCGGTCTCCTGCTCGGATCGCTCGCGGCTCCGCTGCTCGGCTGGCGAGACTCACCGAGCTTCGCGGCGTCGTCGTGGTCGAGGGCGGGAAGGGCGGGGCGCTTCCGCCGCCGTGCCGCGCGTCGTTCGAGGTGTTCGACGAGGTGACCGGAGCGGCGACGGCGATACGGTCGCCGCAGACCGTGCCGGCGACGAATTTCTCGCGCTGAGGTTCCAACCGGCGCCGGGCGTCGGCGTGTCTTCGGGGGTTTTCCGAACCGACGGATCGATCGACGCGGCGACGGCGAACGCCCTCGGCACGGACCGGCGTCCGGGGTGGAACGAGGCGACGCCTTCTCGATGAGCGTCGCGAGTACGGAAGAGCGGAGCGTACAATGGTCGCGTTCCCATGCGGTCCTCCCCCTTCCTTCTCGCCTCCCTCGCCGTCCTGTCGACCCTCGGCGCGGCGGCCGTTCTTCCGGCTCCGCCGGCGCCGGACCCGGCGAAGGTCGTGGAAGACCGCGCGGCCGCCCTCCAGAAGGCCAATGACCTTCCCGGGGCCGCCGCGGCGCTTCGCGAGGCGGCGGCGCTGCGCCGGAAGCGCGATGAGCTCCTCGCGGCGAGCGAGGACCTCCGGCGGCTCGCGTTCGTTCGATTCCAGCAGGGGGCCCTCGACGACAGCGAGGCGACCTGGAAAGAATGTCTGGCAATTCGGCAGCGGCTCGCTCCGGGGACGGCGGGGGAGGCCGCGGCGTGGAACGGGCTGGGAACCGTCGCCTACATGCGGGGAAACCTGGACGAAGCCGAGGAACTCTACGGAAAGGCCCTCGCGATCGAGGAGAGCGTGGCTCCCGAGGGCCTGGATTGCGCGCGGACCACCGGGAACCTCGGCCTCGTCGCGTTCTACCGGGGCGATCTCGACCGCGCCGAGGCCCTGTTCCGGCGCGCTCTCGACAAGCACGAGAACGTCGAACGGGAGGGCGTCGAATCCGCCGCGCCGCTCAATTATCTCGGTGTCGTGGCCAAGAATCGGGGCGACTACGATTCGGCGGAGCAGTACTACGCGCGGGCGCTCGCGATCTTCGAGAAGAAGAGTCCCGGCAGCCTCGCCGTCGCCGGAATGGAGAACAACCTCGGCCTGCTCTGCCGGGAGCGCCGCGATTTCGAGGGAGCCGAGCGCCACCATCGGGCGGCCCTCGCGATCCGGCGGCGGCTCGCGCCCGGCGGTCTCGACGTCGCCGCCAGCCTGAACAACCTCGGCGAGATCGCACTGCTGCGCGGCGATCCCGACGCGGCGCTGCCGTTGCTCCGCGAGGCGCTCGAGATCAAACAAAAGAGTGCTCCCGAGAGCCTTTCGGTCGCGAACACCGTCGTCAACATGGCGGAATACCAGCTGCGAAAGAACGACGCGGTGGGCGCGCTCGCCGAGGCGCACCGCGCGCTCGAAATCCGCCGCCGGCTCGCGCCCGCGAGCCTCGACGTGGCCGATGCGTTCGCGCTCGTCGCGCGCGCGGAGCGGCAGAGAGGCGATCTCGCGGCGGCGGTGTCGGATTACGGCGGCGCGCTGACGGCGATCGAGGCGCAGCGGCGCCGGATCGGCGGAGCGGAGGAGGAGCGCGCCGCGTTCTCGTCACGGTCGATCGGCTACTACCGGCAGGCGATCGACCTCCTCCACGATCTCCACCGCGACGAGGAGGCATTCGGTGTTCTCGAGCGCTCGCGCGGGCGGGAGCTCCTCGCGCTTTCCGGCGCCCGCGACCTGAAGGTGGACGCGAACGCTCCCTCGGATCTGCTGGCGGAGCGCCGTGTTCTCGATCTGCGGTACGACCGGACGCAGCAGCAGATCGCGCGGATCGATCCTGTGCGGCGCCGCGAGGAGGCGGAAAAGCTCGTCGCCCGCCTCGTCGATCTCCGGGACCGCCGCGCGGCGATCGAGCAGAGGATCTGGTCTTCGTCGCCACGGCTGCGCGAGCTCGAAAGCGCTCGCGCCCTTTCGCTCGCGGAAACGCGCGCGGCGCTCGATCCGGGAACCGCGGTCCTCTCGTTCAGCGTCGGCGAGAAGAGGTCGCTCCTCTTCGCCGTTCCGGCCGAGCGATCGGCGCCGCTCGCGGTCGCGGAGCTTCACGTCGGAAGGGACGTGCTTTCCCGGGAGGTCGGGGTCTTTCGCGACCTCCTCCGGCAGGAACGCGACGATCCGGGTGTTCGGTTCGCGCGCGAGGAGTCGGGTCGTCGGCTCGGGAGGCTGCTCCTCGGGCCGGCGGGCGCCGTGATTGCGGGAGCGCGGCGGATCCTCGTGTGCCCGGACGGGCCGCTCCACGTGCTGCCGTTCTCCGCGCTCACGGTCGACGGGCCGGGCCGGCCCCGGTATTTCGCCGAATGGCGGCCGATCTACGTCGATCTTTCGGCCACTGTCGCGAAGGACCGGGCGAAGCGGCGAGGCTCTTCCGGATCGCCGGTGCTCGAGATGGCCGCCTTCGGCGACCCGGCCGCCGCCGGGCCCGGCGCGCGGCGCGAAGCCGGCCCGTACGCGTCCGTCGCGGAGCGGGCGCGGAGCCTCGGACCTCTTCCCGAATCCCGCGCCGAGGTCGAGTCGATCGCGACGGTCTTTCGCGGATCGTCTTCGGCCTTCACGGGGACCGACGCTTCGGAGTCCCGGGCGGTCGCGGCGATCGGCGGAGCACGATTCGTTCACTTTGCCTGTCACTCCCTCCTCGACTCCCGCTTTCCCCTCGACTCGGCCCTCGTCCTGGCGGCGCCCGCCGTCGACCGCCCCGGAAACGACAACGGGCTGCTCCAGGCCTGGGAGATCTACGAGCGGGTGCGCCTGCGCGCCGATCTCGTCACGCTCTCGGCGTGCGAGACGGCACTCGGGACGGACGCGGGGGGCGAAGGGCTGGTCGGGCTCGTTCGCGCGTTCCAGTTCGCCGGGGCCCGCTCCGTTCTCGCCTCGCTCTGGAACGTCTCGGACCGCTCGACGCCGGCCATCATGACCCGCTTCTACCGGGCGGTGCGAAAAGGCCGTCCCATGGCCGAGGCGCTCCGGGAGGTGCAGCTCGCGGGCATTCGGAAGGGCGGGAAGGAAGGAACGCCGTACTACTGGGCCGCCTTTGAGCTGTTCGGCGACTGGAGGTGACGGCAACGCGGGCGCGGTGATACGCGCCGTTAAACGGGTCCGTGCGACCCGCCCGCGGCACTGGCCGTACGCCACCGGTACGACTCGGCCGCGGGCCGGGTCGCCCGGAATCCGTCTTCCAGCACGTCTGACCGCGCCTGGCTGCGTGACGGGACGGGAAAGGTTGGCGTGTCTTGCGCCGAGGTCGCACACCAAGCCCCGGTTTCGGAACTTTTCATCGGCGCACGTCCGGGACGGCGATGGGGAAAAGAGCCGCGGGCCCCGCGATCGGGGCCCGCGCTCTTACTTGAGGAAGGAGCTGGAGGGGCCGGAGACGTCGGCGGGCGGAACGGAGGCGGCGAGCTCGCGCTCCTTCTCCTTGCCGCGCCGGCGGGCGTACGCGGCGAGGAGGACGACGCCGAGGGCGATGAACAGGAACCCGATGTTGTCGCCGATCCAGTCGAAGAACCGGTCGAGATCGACGTAGCGGTCGACGACGATCAGGCCGCCGATGCCGAGGAGGATGACTCCGAGCGTGAGCGAGCCGGTGCCGGGCCGCCGTACGGTCCTCACCGCCCCTTCGCCCAGGGGAGCGACGAGGTAAGTGCCGGCGTTGATCTCGTGGGCGACGCGGATCGCATCGAACAGGGCGTACGCCCAGACGAAGAACAGCGACAGGCCGAAGAGCGGGGCGATCCGATCGTGCCCTGTCGAGAGGATCACGATCAGAGCGACCGCGGTCCCGCCGAACTGGAGCGCCCGGCGATACGCGCCGGCGTAGAGGTGCCCCATCCCGGGGAACATGATCGAGAACAGACCGGCGAGGAACCCGGACTTCACCGGAGGCGGCATCGGAATGGCTGCGGTGACGTGAGCGGGGCAGCGCACCGTGCCGGCGACCTCGCGCCGGCATTCGGCGCAGACGCCCTGTCCGCACGAGACGCAGTACCCCACCGCGTCGCGGTCGGGGTGCAGATGGCATTTCATGACTTGTTTCCTTTCTCGGTTTTCGGTTCGTTGCGGAACAGTCCCTCGGTGGCGCGGCCCGCGGCCGAAAGGGCGATCGCTCCCACGGCGCGGGTGTAGCCGGTCAAGGACTCGCGGGTGGCCACCAGGGTACGCGAGGCCCCTTCCTCCCAGATCTGGAATCGATCGCTCGCCTCCGCCCACCGGACCCGAGCCTGGCGTCCCAGGTTCTGCGTCGTCGTCCGGAGGTCGAGCGTGTTGGCGAAGAGCGCGAAGAAGCCCGCGAGGAGGCACGCGGCCGCCGCGTAGAGCCGCGGATCGGCCCAGGCGCCGCCCCCACGCGCCTTGCGGGCGGCCGCGAGCGAGACGACCTCTCCGGTCCGCCGCGGGACCGCGGGCCGGAAGCCCGAAGCCGGCGGCTGGAGCGATGGCATCGTCCCCAGGACGGCGGCCGTCTCGCGGCAGTCGGCGCAGCGCGCGAGATGGCCTTCCCACCGAACACGATCGGAGGGCGCGAGAGGGCCTTCGAGGGCGCGCGCGGCGAGCTCGGAAGCGCCGTCGCAGTCGACGGTCAGCCGGGGAATTCCACGCCAGCGCGCGACCAGAGCCGCGGACGGCTCGGGCCGGGCGACCCGCGACTCGAGAGCGGCGATGCGCACGAGGCCGGCCGAGAGGGCCGCGCACTCCGCGCACGAAGCCCGATGGAGCTCGAAAGCCCCCGCAGGGTCGCCGGCGCAGAAGTGGCGCTCGAAGAAATCGCAGCTCATGACGCCACCGCGGCCATCGCCAGGGCGAGGGCGCCCGGATTCCAGTTCCCCGGGCGGTTCCGGGTCTCCGTTTTGCGCCGGATGATCTTCGCCGTCTCCGCGCGGGCGCGGAAGAGCCGCGACTTGACGGTCCCGTCGGGGAGCTCCAGCGCCGCGGCGATCTCGTCGTAGGCGAGACCGTCGAGGTCGCGGAGGATCAGGATCTCCGAGAGCTCCTCGGGGAGCTCGGCGATCGCCTCGAAGAGGAGCTTCGTGCGCTCCTTCTGGAGAGCGTTCCGCGCCGGGTCGTCGCTGGCGGGGAGGAGAGGCATCACGGAGTCGTCGGAGACGTGCACGAACGATTTCTCCCGCTTCCGGCGGCGGTACTGGTCGATGCAGAGGTTCCGCGCGAGCGACACGATCCACGCGCCGAAGGCGTACTGGCCGTCGAACCGGTGCAGGTTCTCGAAGACCTTCAGGAAGACTTCCTGGGAGAGCTCCTCGGCGTCCTCCTTGCGGAGGGTGAAGTGGTAGGCGATCCCGTACACCCGGCGACCGTACCGGTCGACGAGAGCGCTCCAGGCCGTTTCGTCCCCT
>DATFVB010000202.1 GCA_035260525.1 Thermoanaerobaculia bacterium | reverse complement strand
CCGGTCGAGGGTCGCGCCCCCCGCTGCGGCGGCGGCGAGGCAGAGAAGGGCGGCGGCGAGCTTTCCCGGCACGGCCCGATTCTATCCGGCCGATGCCGGCCTCGCGGATAATGGCGCCCGATGGAACCGACCGGACGCCTCTTCGTGGTCGCGACCCCGATCGGCAACCTCGACGACCTGTCGCCGCGCGCCGCGGAGGTGCTCCGCCGCGTCGCGGCGATCTACTGCGAGGATACGCGGGTGACGGGGAAGCTCGCATCGCGTTTCGGCTTCCCCGCGCCCCGGATCTCCTGCCACGCGCACAACGAAGAGGCGCGGGTGAACGAAGTCGTCGCGCGGCTCCGCCGCGGGGAGGAGGTGGCTCTCGTTTCCGACGCGGGAACGCCGGCGCTCTCCGACCCGGGGGAGCGGATCGTCGCCGCGGCCGCCGGGGCGGGGTTCCCGGTCGTCGCCGTTCCCGGCCCGAACGCGGCGGCCGCGGCGCTGTCGATTTCCGGCCTTCCCGCCGTGCCTCACGTCTTTCTCGGTTTTCCGCCGGCGAAGGCCGGCGCCCGGCGCGCGTTCTTCGACCGCTACCGCGATCGCTCGGAGACGCTCGTCTGGTTCGAGGCGCCCCATCGCCTCGCGGCCTCCCTTTCCGACGCCGCCGCAGCCCTCGGAGCGCGCCCGGCGCTCGTGGCGCGTGAGCTGACGAAGATCCACGAAGAGGCGCTCCGCGGCGATCTGCCGGCCCTGCGGGATCGGATCGCCGCGCGGGAATCGATTCGCGGCGAATGCGTCGTCGTCGCGAGCGGAGCGCGGGAGGCGCAACGTCCGGCCGCCGGCGCCGGGGAGATCGAGACGCGCATCACCGCGCTCGAGGGGCGCGGAATGACGCCGCGGGAGATCGCGCGCGAGGTCGCTCGGTCGATCGGCGTCTCCTCGCGCGAGGTATACCGGCGGATTCTCGAGCGGAAAGCGTGACGCGTTCCGCCGAGGGGCACTCGCCCGGACTATTCATGAACGACTCCGGCGTCCCCGCGGATCTTTTCCGCCGAATGCTGCGGAAGCCCGGCTTCGCCTTCGCCGGCCTTCTTTGCCTCGACGAAAAATATCTCGCGGGTACACTCTGTACGGCGTCTGGCTACGCCAAAGACATTACTTCGGTCCTCCGTGTCGGTGTCTCCATCCGCCTCGCCGGGTGAACCGGGCTAGAATCCGCCGATGCCCCGCGAATCTTCCGCCGCCCGAGCGTCGCGCACGAGAGAGATCATCCGGCGGTTGAAACGCGCGTACCCGGACGCGCGCTGCTGGCTCGACTATCGGACGCCGTTCGAGCTCTTCGTCGCGACGGTCCTCTCCGCCCAGTGCACCGACGAGCGGGTCAACGCGGTCACGAAGGAGCTCTTTCGCAAGTACC
The DNA here is from genome assembly GCA_035260525.1 of Thermoanaerobaculia bacterium. Taxonomy (NCBI): domain Bacteria; kingdom Pseudomonadati; phylum Acidobacteriota; class Thermoanaerobaculia; species Thermoanaerobaculia bacterium. Next base: position 711 of record DATFVB010000202.1, on the reverse strand, counting down.
GGACTCCGGCCGACTACGTCCACGCGCCGCCGGGAGAGCTCGAGCGGGACATCCGGCCGACCGGCTTCTTCAACAACAAGGCGAAGAGCCTGCGGCGCGCGTCCGCCGTCCTCATGAAGGAATTCGGCGGACGTCTGCCGGAGTCGGAGGAAGACCTGCTGAAGCTCCCGGGCGTGGGACGAAAAACCGCGAACGTCATCCGGGGGAACGCGTTCAACGCCCACGCGGGCATGGTCGTCGACACGCACGTCGGCCGCCTGTCGCGAAGGCTCGGACTGACCCGCGAGAACGATCCGGTCAAGGTCGAAACCGACCTGAATGCTCTCGTCGCGCCGCAGGAGCGCGCGATGCTCGCCCATCGACTGATCCAGCACGGACGGCGGGTCTGCACGGCGCGCCGGGCGTTCTGCGAGGAGTGCGTGCTCGCGGAGATCTGCCCGAAGATCGGCGTCTCCGCGGCCACGGGCCGGGCCCCGCGCAAGGCCGCCGCCCGCCGCCGCGGCTGAGATCCTGCCGCCGGGAACTCTCCGCTCCCCCCGGTGGCCTCCCTTTCCGCGGAAGGCGCCCACTTCGAAACGGTCTTCGCCGGCGATCCCGCTCCGCCCGACGCGGTCTGGCGGGAACGCCCGTTCATCGACCCGAGTGTTGCATCGCGGAAATCCCGAACGAGCATTGACTCTGGCCCGTACAATCACGGTGTGCCCCCCCCCC
>DATFVB010000201.1 GCA_035260525.1 Thermoanaerobaculia bacterium | reverse complement strand
GGATCGGCGCCACGCTCGGCAACGCCGAGAAGACCGTCCTCGAAGAGATGCTCCGGCGCGTGATCGAATAGAATCAAGGGGATGAGCGCGATCAAGGCGGTCCTGAAGACCGAACCCTCCGCATACTCCTTCGACGAGCTCGAGCGCGACCGCGTGACGCTCTGGACGGGAATCCACAACTATGCCGCGCTGAGGAATCTCGAGCAGCTCAAGATCGGCGACGCCGTCGCCGTCTACCACACCGGGAGCGAGCGGGCGGCGGTCGGGATCGCCATCGTCACGAAGGCCGCCCATCGCCCTCGCGGAGAGCCGAACCCGAAGTTTCTCGCCATCGAGGTCCGGGCCGGGCGCCGGTTCGCGAAACCGGTCACGCTCGAGAGCCTGAAGGAGGAGCCGCTCTTCGCCGACAGTCCTCTCGTGACGATGGGACGGCTCTCGGTCGTGCCGCTCACCCCGGAGCAGTCGGACCGGATGGCCGTCCTCGCCGGGCGGCGGCGGGAGACGGGCACGTGAGCCATCTGACGGCGACCGAGCTCACCGCGTACGACCTGCCGGAGTCCGTGCGCCGCGGGATCGTCGACGCGGGCTTCCGGTACGCGACGCCGATTCAGGAGAAGGTGCTCCCGCTGGCGCTCGCCGGCCGGGACGTCGCCGGTCAGGCGCAGACCGGGACCGGGAAGACGGCGGCGTTCCTGATCTCCGCGATGACGCGTCTCCTCCGGGAGCCGGCGCCCGAGCCGCGCCGCGGGCCGCGTCTCCTCGCCGTCGCCCCGACGCGGGAGCTCGCCCAGCAGATCCGCGACGACGCCGAGAAGCTCGGCGCGCACACCGGCCTCGCGATCCTCGCCGTCTTCGGAGGAATCGACTACCGCAAGCAGCGCGACGCCCTGCGCCTCCATCCCGACCTGCTGGTCGGCACGCCGGGACGCCTCCTCGACTACGAAGGACAGGGCGCGACCTCGTTCCGCGACGTCGAGGTGCTCGTCATCGACGAGGCGGACCGGATGTTCGACATGGGGTTCATCCGAGACCTGCGGAAGATCTTCCGCAAGTGCCCCCCGTTCGACCGGCGCCAGTCGATGCTCTTTTCGGCCACACTCTCGCCGCGCGTCATGGAGCTCGCCTACGAGCACATGAACGACGCCGTCCGGGTCGAGATCGAGCCGGAGCGCGTCACCGCGCGCGGGATTCGCGAGCGGCTCTACCACGTGCCGACGCACGAGAAGCTGCCGCTCCTCCTCGGTCTCCTCGAGAGGGACCGGTGGAAGCGGACGCTCATCTTCGTCAACCGCAAAACGACGGCCGCCGAGCTCGTCGCCGCGCTGTCGGCCAACGGCTATCCGGTGAGCGCGCTCGCGGGAAACGTCAAGCAGCAGCGCCGCACGAAGATCCTCCAGGAGTTCAAGGACGGAGAGGCGTCCGCTCTCATCGCGACGGACGTCGCGTCGCGCGGCCTCCACATCGAGGGCGTCACCCACGTCATCAACTACGACCTGCCGCAGGACCCGGAGGACTACGTCCACCGGATCGGCCGCACCGCGCGCGCCGGCGCCGAGGGAGACGCGATCTCGTTCGCCGACGAGGAGTACGTCTTCTCGCTCGACTCGATCGAGAAACTGATCGGCCGGCGGATCCCGGCGGAAGTCGCCGATCCCGCGCTCTACCGCCATCCGGAGGTTCGGACTCGGATGACGCGGCCCCGCGCCTCCGCCGGACCTCGCGGGCCGCGCGGTCCGCACCGTCCGCCGACCCGTCCCGCGCACGCGCCGCGCCCCGCCGCGGTCGCACCGTCTTCGGCGCCGCCTGCGGGCGCGTCGGAGGGGTCGGGCGGGTACGGGCGGTCGAAGCGCCGCGCCCGCCGGTAGCATCGGGCTTGCGCGCCTCCTACTGCGGAGGTTTCGGCGGCCGCTTCGGCGCGCGAGAGCACCGGACGGTGACCCGGTTCCTTCCCGCGCGCTTCGAAGCGTAGAGGGCTTCGTCCGCGGCGCGGTAGAGCCCGGTGGCATCGAAACCGACCTCCCCTCCGGCGCCGGCGAGGCCCACCGAGACCGTCACGCGGAGCACGCCCGCGGACGACGCGATGCCCCGGTCGGAGACGAGCGCGCGCGTCCGCTCCCCCACCGCCCCCGCCCCTTCGACGGACGTCCGGGTCAGGATGAGGCCGAATTCCTCGGCGCCGATCCGCGCGACGGCGTCCCCCGCGCGGCAGGCGTCGCGCAGGCGGTCTCCTTGAGCACCTCGTCTCCGACGTCGTGGCCGAACCGGTCGTTGATCGACTTGAACTCGTCGACGTCGAGCAGGACGAACGAAGCGGATCGTCGTAGCGCTTCGCGCCGTTGATCTCGCGCTCGAGGTTCGCGTCGAAGGAGCGTCGGTTCGGCAGCCCCGTCAGCGGATCGGTCGCCGCCAGACGCGCGACGAGCTCGGGCACGTCGACCGGCTTGACCAGGTAGTCGTCGGCGCCGATCTCGATTCCCTGGGCCCGCATCGGCCCCTCGCCGCGGGCCGACGCGATCATCACGAAGACGTGGGCGAGGGCGGGGTCGCTCTACCGCCCGCAGAATCTCCTTGCGGCGGCAGTCCGCCGTTTTTTCGTAGAATGCGGGAGCAACAAAGGAGAGCCGATGAAGCCGTTCCTCCGTTTCGTCTGCGCCGTGATCGCCGCCGCCGCGCCGTTGGCCGCCGCGGACGATCCCTTCTCGGGGTTCGTCCCGCGGTCGCTCGGTCCCGCGATGACCGGCGGCCGGGTCGTCGCCTTCGCCGTCGACCCGGAGAACTCCGACCGTTTCTATGCCGGGCTCGCCTCGGGAGGAGTCTGGAAGACGGTCAACGACGGCGTGACGTGGACGCCGGTCTTCGAGCACGAGCCGGTCTTCTCGATCGGGGCGCTCGCGATCGACCCGAAGGACCCGGCCGTCGTCTGGGCGGGAACCGGCGAAGGCAACAGCACGCGGAGCGTCTCCTGGGGAGACGGCGTCTACAAGTCCGTCGACGGCGGGAAGAGCTGGAAGAACGTGGGGCTCAAGAGCTCCGAGCGGATCGGGCGCATCGCGATCGACCCCCGCGATTCGAACGTCGTCTACGTCGCGGCGGAGGGGTCGCTCTGGGGACCGACTTCCGAGCGCGGCGTCTACAAGACCGAGGACGGGGGGAAGAGCTGGAACAACGTCCTCTTCGTCTCCGAGCACACCGGCGCGGCCGACGTCGCGCTCGACCCGGAGCACCCCGACACGGTCTACGCTTCGGCGTACCAGCGCGAACGGCGCGTCTGGTCCTTCATCGGCGGCGGCCCGGAGAGCGCGATCTGGAAGTCGACGGACGCCGGCAAGAGCTGGAACAAGATCATGAACGGCATCCCGAAGCGCGACCTCGGACGCATCGGGCTCTCGGTCTCCCCGGCCGATCCACGGGTCGTCTACGCGTCCGTCGAAGCCTCAGAGAAGAAGGGCGGCGTCTTCCGTTCGCTCGACGGCGGAGCGACGTGGGAGAAGAGAAACGACCTCAACCCGACGCCCTGGTACTACAGCCAGATCACGGCCGATCCCAAGGAAGCCGGCCGCGTCTACGTCGTCGGCGAAGGGATGTTCGTCTCCGACGACGGCGGCAAGACCTTCCGCCACTTGAACGAGAAGGCCAAGCACGGCGACACGCACGTCGTCTGGATCGACCCGCGCCGAGACGATCATCTCCGGGCCGGGTGCGACGGCGGGATCTACGAGTCCTACGACGGCGGCGAGAGCTGGCGCTTCACCGCGAACATGTCCGTCACGCAGTTCTACCGGGTCGCTTTCGATTTCCGGAAGCCCCACTACTACGTCTACGGCGGCACGCAGGACAACAACACCGTCGGCGGCCCGTCGGCGACCGACAGCGCCTCGGGAATCGTCAACGCCGACTGGTTCGTGACGGTCGGCGGCGACGGCTTCTTCTCGCAGGTCGATCCCAAGGACCCGACGACCGTCTACAGCGAATACCAGTACGGCGGGCTCGTCCGCTTCGACACGCGCACCGGGGGGAAGATCGGGATCGTGCCCCAACCGGCTCCCGGCGAGGAGGCCTACCGCTGGAACTGGGACGCGCCGATCATCGTCTCTCCGCACGACCACCGGACGATCTACTTCGCCGCGAACTACCTGTTCCGGAGCCGGGACCGCGGCGACTCGTGGGAGAGGCTCGGGCCGGACCTGACGCGCCGGATCGACCGCGACACGCTCCCGATGATGGGCCGCTTCTGGGGGCGCAACGCCGTCGCGAAGAACGAGGGGATCTCCTTCTACGGGAACATCACCGCCCTGGCGGAGTCTCCCCGCAGGGAGGGGCTCCTCTACGCGGGAACCGACGACGGCCGGATCCAGGTCAGCGGCGACGGCGGCGCGCACTGGAGCGCGATCGACAAATTCCCGGGCGTTCCGGAGATGACCTACGTCTCGCGCGTCACGCCCTCCGCGCACGCCGACGACCTCGTCTACGCCGCGTTCGACGGGCACAAGAACCGCGACTTCGCCCCGCACCTGCTGGCGAGCTCCGACCGCGGCCGCACGTGGAAGTCGATCGCGGGCGACCTCCCGAAGGACTCGCCCGTCTCCGTCGTCGCCGAGGACCCGTTCGATCCGAGCCTGCTCTTCGCGGGCACGGAGTTCGGCGCCTTCTTCTCGCTCGACGCCGGCGTCCACTGGAAGAAGATTTCCGGGCTGCCGACGATCGCCGTCAAGGACATCGCCGTGCACCCGGAGACCCACGACCTCCTGCTCGCGACCTTCGGGCGCGGCTTCTACGTCGTCGACGACATCTCGCCGATCGAGAAGATGCCCGCCGGCACGCTCGCCGAACGAGCGGCGCTCGTCGCCGCCGGAAATGCCCGGCTCTACCTCCCGAGCCGTCCGCGCGGCGGCCAACCGAAGGGAGACCAGGGGGACGACTTCTACTACGCCGACAACCCGCCGTACGGCGCCGTCTTCACGTACTACGTCAAGGACGAGATCGAGAACTCCGCGGAGAAGCGCCGGAAGGAGGCGGAGAAGCGGCTCGAAGCCGCGGCTCCCGTCGCCGGCGGGAAAAAGAAGGATGCCGCCAGGGAGACGCCCGCGATGAGCCTCGAAGAGGCGATCCGCGCCGCGAACCCGAAGACCTCCGAAGCGCTGAAGGAATCGGAGAAGGCCGCCGCGCTCCTGACGGTCTGGGACGAGTCGGGCCGCGCCGTGCGCACGATCGAAGGCCCGGTCACGGCGGGTTTCCACCGGGTCGTCTGGGACATGCGGATGCCTCCGCCGTATCGTCGTCCCGGCGAATCGAACGAGGACTTCTATCCCGCGCCGACCGGTCCCCTCGTTCTCCCGGGGAAGTTTTCCGCGCGGCTCGCGCTCCGGGTGGACGGAAAAATCGAGGCGGTCGGCGCCCGGCGCCCGTTCGTCGTGCGGACGGACGCCGACGCGGCGCTCTCGGCGGCCGACCGCGAAGCGCTCCACCGCGCGCTCGCGAGGCTGCGGCCGCTCCAGAGCGCCGGCTGGGGCGCCCTCCAGACGGTCGATCAGGCATGGGCGGATCTCGGAAAGGTGCCCGCGGCGATCGAGGACACGCCCGGCCCCCCGGACGGACTCGAGGAGCGCTATCGCGCCGTCCGCGACCGGCTCGAGGCGATTCGGCACGCGCTGCGCGGCGACCCGAAGCTCGCCTCGCTCAACCCGCCTCCGGCGATCGTCGACCGCATCGACCAGGTCGTGGATGACCTGCGTCTGGCTTCCGCCGCTCCGACGAAGACCGATCTCGATCAGATGGCGGCCGCCGAGAAGCTCCTCGCCGAGCAGATCGCGGCCTTCGAGACGTGGCGGGCGAAGGACCTGGCGGAGCTCGACCGGTCGCTCGACGAAGCCGGAGCGCCGTGGACGCCGGGGAGGATGCCGAGAGTCGGGAAGTAGAGCGAACCGCTTCGATAGACGGCGAGCCGCCCCCGCCGGGCGAGGGAGCGCCGGAACGGCGCCGGTCGGCCTGCCCGAGGGCGATCGCCCTTCCTTTGTCATCCTGAGCGCAGCGAAGGATCTGCTCCGGGCTTCGTCGCGCCGCTCCTCAGGATGACGGGCGGGATGCGCGTCGGAATCGCTTTTCCCGCAGCGCATCGAGGCTCCACGCCCCCGGGCCCGCCGACGAGAAGTAGAGCCAGAGGAAACAGAAGAGGATCGCCGGCTGCCCCTGGTTCAGCACCGGCCAGAACCCGGCGGGAGCGTGTCCGTGGAAGTACGCGACCGCCATCTCCCCTGAAAGAAGGAAGGCGACCGGCCGCGTGAAGAGGCCCACGAGGAGCAGCAGCCCTCCGAAGACTTCGAGCACGCCGGCGACCCACACGAGCGAGCCCGCCGGCGCCGTCCCTCCTCCCGGCATGATCGCGACCGGCACCGCGAAGAGCTTCGCACTGCCCACGTGCATGAAAACGAGCGCGCAGACGATCCGGACCACCCCGAGTATCTGCGGCGCCCACGATCGCCAGCGCGCGGCAATGCGTGTCGCGCCCACGGTCGAGGTAGCTCTCGTCGATTCGTCGGTCATCTTCCCGCCTTTCCGCGCTGCCGCCTCCCGTCAAGACCCTTTCCCGACCACGGCGGCCGGTCAGCCCGGGGCCGGCCGGGCGGCTTTTGAAGAAAGCCTGCGAGCACTTTCGCGCTGTTGTGTTCCTCGTCGCGAGCGGCGTAGACGAACGTGACGGCCTTTTTTCGACAGACGAGCTCGGCGAGCTTCGCAGCCTCCGGGTTGCGGCGGAGCTCGGCGAGGTACCGCCGCTTGAACTCCTGCCATCTCTCGATGTCGTGGGCGTACCAAATCCGGAGCTCGGGGCTCGGCGCGGCGTCCCTCGCCCAGAGGTCGATCTCGCCGCGCTCTTTCGAAACGCCCCGCGGCCACAGCCGCTCCACCAGGACGCGGAAACCGTCCTTCCCCGACGGCGGTTCGTAAACGCGCTTCACGCGGATCACGAGGAGATGAACTCCGTTCTCCCGGTCATCGCACTTCCAGGACCGCTTCCACCTCCACCGCGACCCCGTACGGGAGCGACGCGACGCCCACCGCGATCCGGGCATGACGCCCCGCCTCGCCGAAGATCTCCACGACGAGGTCGGACGCGGCGTCGACCACCTGCGACTGCTCCATGAACTCGGGGTACGAGTTGACGTAGCCGCCGAGCCTCACCCACCGGACGATGCGGTCGAGGTCGCCGTCGAGCGCCTCGCGCGCGTGGGCGACGAGGTTCAGCGCGCAGAGCCGGGCCGCCTGCTGACCCTGCGAAAGGTTGAACTCGCGCCCGAGCTTTCCGATGAACTTGCGCTCGCCGTTCCACTGTGAGAGCTGGCCCGTGAGAAAGAGCAGGCTCCCCGTTCTCACGAACGGAACGTACGTCGCCCCCGGCGCGCTCGGGCGGGGCAGCTCGATGGCGAGCGATTCGAGCCGCGCGTCGATGCGGGAAGTCATGCGGCCGCCATTCAGGACCCGGAGGGATTCAGCCGCACGATCTCGGCGTTGAGCGACGCCGCGAAGAGAACCCAGACGGCGTACGGTACGAAGAGCCCGGCCGCGCCGCGCGAGAACGGGCGAGCGGTCACGGCGAATGCGACGATCAGGACGAGGAGAACGACGATGTCGGCGAGCGCCGCGGGCGGCCGGTGGAGGCCGAAGAAAAGCCACGACCAGACGGCGTTCGAGACGAGCTGCCCGACCCAGATCGCCAGCGGAAGGATCGCTCCTCGGCCGCCGGCCCGCCAGACGAGCCAGCCGGCGACGGCCATGCCGAGATACAGCAGCGACCAGACGGGGGCAAACAGCCAGCCCGGAGGCGTCCACGAAGGCTTCGCGAGCGCCGCATACCAGGCGCCGGGGCGGAAGCGCCCGGCGATGATCGCCGTCGCCGCCGACGCCGCGAGAAAAGGGAGAAGCGTTGCCCAGCCCGATCGCATCATCCGATCATACGGCGCCGGCGCCGCCGCCGTCCCCCGCCCGCGCTATTTCGGCGCGACGGCCGCCTCGGACAGATCCTCCTCCGAAGCGACGGTGACTCCGAGATCGCGCAGGAGCCCGTCGCGGATGTCGTAGATCCAGCCGTGCACGGCGAGCGCCGCTCCCCGCGCCCAGGCTTCCCGCACGACCGTCGTGCGGCCGACGTTGGCGACCTGCTCGACGACGTTCAACTCCGACAGCCGATCGTGGCGCTGTGCTTCGCTCTCGAGCGCGTCGAGCGCCTCGCGATGCTTCGAGCGGACGTCCTCGATGGCGCGAAGCCAGTTGTCGATCAGGCCGAGCGGCTGGCCGCGAAGGGCGGCGAGCACGCCTCCGCAGCCGTAGTGGCCGCAGACGATGACGTGCTTCACCCCGAGCGCGTCGACCGCGAACTGTAGGGTCGAGAGGCAGTTGAAGTCCGTGTGCGAGACGAGGTTGGCGACGTTGCGGTGCACGAACATCTGGCCCGGAAGGAGGCCGACGATCTGGTTGGCCGGGACTCGGCTGTCGGAGCAGCCGATCCACAGATACTCGGGCGTCTGCTGGCGCGAGAGCCGCCGGAAGAAGTCCGGGTCTTCCCGCGTCCTCTCGGCCGCCCACGCCCGGTTGTTCTCGAAGAGATGGCCGAGATCGATCATCGCCGGATTCTAACTTTCGCCGCCGCGGCGCGGAGGTCCCGGAGATGCAGTTCCGCGTGATCGCACTCTTCCCGGAGCACCCCCTCCACCGTCTTCCGGCTGACGCTCTCCGAGCCCCGCAGCCGCACGAGACGCCGCATTCCGCCCGGAGCCCCCCGGAGGACGCCGCCGACGTGGGCGCACAACGCCTCGAGAAGCCGGATCGCAGGATCGACCGGCAGCCGGCGGTACCCGAGGCGTTTCGTCCATCCGGCGTCCGGCACGAGCCAGGACCAGTCGTAGTCGCATCCGGGATTCCCGAGCGCGGCCAGAACGATCGACGACGCGACGAGATTCGCCTCGACGAGATGGTGGACGTACTCGGTAACCGACCATCCTTCCGATCCCCCTCTCGCCGCGAGCTCTCTGCGCGAGAGAGGGGCGATCGCGCGGCGGAGCTTCCCCGGGATCGCGGTCCAGCGAGCGAGGGTCGCCGATCGGCGATCGCTCATCGGCGCCGGATCCGCCGCGCCGGCGCCTCCGCGATCGCCTTCAGGTGCCGCAGATGGTGGAGGTCGTGCCCCGCGAGCGTTCCGAGAATCCAGCCGATCGAGATCTCGCCGAATTCGGGATGGGGGAAAGAACGTTTTGCCTCCGCCGGCGTGATGCCGCGGTACAGCCGAAGGTCGAGCCGCCGCAGCGCCGCGAACGCTTCCAGCGCCGCGGGGCCGTCGGCCGGGCTCTCTCGCGCGACCCAGTCGGCGCCGTCGAACGGCTGGATGACGAAATCGGGGACCGCGAGGAGAAAGCGGATCCGGTTCGACCAGCCGATCTCGTCCTGCGCGAGGTGCAGGACGATCTGCGCCGCGGACCATTTTCCCGGCGCGTACGTCAGGGACCAGCGGCGCTCGTCCCATCCGCGGACGAGATCGGCGACTTTGCGCGGCGCCGCCTCGAGCGCCTCGAGCGGCGGCCGTTTTTCGAGGAGGTCCGCGTAGAGCGGTATCCCTTTCCTTTCGTTCATTTTCGATAGACGTCGGTGCTGACGTACTTGAGCCCCGAGTCGGCCATCAGAGTGACCACGGTGCGGCCGGCCCCGAGCCGTTTCGCGACGGCGATCGCGGCGACGACGTTGGCTCCGGAAGACGTGCCCGCGAAGACGGCCTCTTCGCGCGCCAGGCGCCGCGCCATCTCTTTCGCGTCCTCGGTCTTCACCGCCTGGATCTCGTCGACGAGCGCCGGTTCCCAGAGCGGCGGCGTGTAGCCGATCCCGACGCCCTCGATCTTGTGCGGGCCCGGGGGCCCTCCGAGCAGGACCGACGATTCGGCGGGCTCGACGGCGACGATCGCGACGCGCGCCCTGCGGCGCTTGAGCGCCGCCGCCACTCCGCGGAGCGACGCCCCGGTGCCGACGGCGTGGACGAAGGCGTCGACTTTTCCGTCCGTCTGTTCCCAGATTTCCTCGCCGAGCGGGTGGTACCCGGCGATGGCGTCGCGGTTCTCGAGCTGGTCGGTCCAGAAGGTGCGGGGCTCCCGGCTCAATCCGCGGGCGGTCTCGATCATCTCCAGGATCAGGCTCTTCGTGGTGAGGCCGCCCTCGCTCGGAACGATCGTCAGCTCGGCCCCGAGCGCCGCCATGTGATCCCGCTTCTCGCGGCTGAACGCGTCGGAGGTGACGATCCGGGTGCGGTACCCCCTGGCGGCGCAAACGAAGGCGAGGGACGTGCCGGTGCTCCCGCCGGTGTATTCGACGACCCTGTATCCGGGCCCGAGCCGGCCGTCCTCCTCCGCTCGCGAGATCACCGCGTTCGCCATCCGGTCCTTCAGGCTTCCGGTCGGGTTTTCCCACTCGAGCTTCACGAAGACCTCCGCGCATCCCGGCGGGACGATCTTGCGGAGGCGGACCATCGACGTGTTTCCGACGGCGTCGAGAATGTCCATCGGTACTCCCCTTTCTAAGCTCGGCGCCGGTTTTCGGGGGCCGGCGGATCACGCGCGCGGCCGATCCCGCAGGATCGACAGGTAAGCGCTCCACGGCCCGACGGCGTCGCCGTACACCTTCGCCATCGTCCGGGCGATCTGACTCACGTGATCCAGATCGTGCGCGACCCATGTCGCGAGCAACTGGCCGAGCGTGACCTCGCCGAGCTCCGGATGCCGTCCCGTCCGGCTCAGGTCCGCGATCGTCAGGTTCATCCCGAGGAGTATGGAGAGATTCTCCCGCCGAAGCTCGGCGAAAGTCGCGAGCAGCTCCTCGATGCCCCGGCCTTCGCTCTCCGTGAACTGGGCCGTCCGGTCGAACGCATCGAACGGCCGCTTCTCGTCCGCGAGGATGTGCCGCGCCCGCGGGATCCAGTCGGTTCGCTCGCCGTGAATGAGATGGCCGATCACGTCGTACGGCGACCAGGTGCCTTCCCCCTCCGTGGCGCGCACCCACGTCACGGGTAGCCCCGAAACGAGCGCCTGCAGGCTCGCGGGCGTCCGTTCGAGCAGCGCCACCCCGTCGCCGAGACGGAATTCGCGGTCGTTCATGGCCGGGATTCTAACCGCTCGCAAACGACGCCGATCCCGCGCTCAGAGAGGCGGGCGCCGTCGCCGCGCCGGCGCGACGTTCGCGCCCCCAGCGCCGCGGCCGCCGCGATGAGCAGCCAGGACGCCAGGGGAACCATCAGGAAGACGAAAGCGGGCTTGGTTCCCGGCGGCCGGGGAATCACGTTCCCGTACACCAGGACCGAACCGGCCGCGAGGATCAGCACGAGTCCGTACAGCATCGCCCGGGCGGCGCCGGACCAGCGCGTCGAAATCCGGCCGGCCCACACGAGAGCCGCAAACGGCGACAGCACCCAAACCACGAAGAGGAGGATCAGGAGACGGGACGGGTTGCGATGTCCGGCCCGAAGCATCAGGACGAGCGAGGCGCCGGCTCCCGCCGCGGCGGCGACCCCCGCGAGTACGCGCATCCCTTCGGGCTTCTCGGATCGCATCACGCCTCCGCTCGAGATCGGCGACCCGCGAGAACCGCGCGGGGCCGGGACCGAACGCCGCCCCCGGTCACGTCAGACCCCCGCCCGCTTCTCTTCGAGGCCCGCGATCTGGCGGTCATGGACCCGCGAGAGCAGGAGCAGCGAACAGACGCCCCCCAGGAGAGCGAACGCCATGTCCGACTGGGTGTCCCAGGGATCGCCCTGGGTCCCGAGGAACGCGTCGGCGCCCTGGCCGAGGAGCACCGCCGATTGCCATTCGACGAGCTCGTAGCCGGCGCTGATCGCCAGAACGACGCAGAGCACGAGGAACGCCAGCATGCCGCGCGTGCGGACGTACCGTCCCCGCACGAGGACCTCCCGGGCGACGAGCGCGGGAACGAAGCCCTGGGCGAAGTGCCCGACTTTGTCGTACGGGTTGCGCGCCGTGTGCAGCACCGCCTTCAGCCAGAAGCCGAGGGGGACACGGGCATACGTGTACGCGCCGCCGGCCATCAGGATCACCGCGTGCACGAAGATCAGGCAATAGACGAGAGGCGTCAGCGGAAACCGCCGGTGCGTGGCGGCGAGGACCGGCAGCGCGATCAGGATCGGCGCGATCTCGAGCCACCACGTCGTCCGGTCGCGCGGGTGAAGACCCGACAGGACGAGGAGCGCCAGCAGCGCGACTCCCGCGGCGATCAGGCCGCGGGGAGTCGCTTCCTTCACGTCCACAGCGGGGATCTCGAGACAGCCGATCTTGCCGTTACCGATGTCGGAGGCATCGAAACCCGGATTCGTCGCGTCCCGGCGGAGGAATTCCCCTCTGCCGCGAGAAGGACCGGTGCGGAGAACAGGGAAACGAGCAGGACCACGGTCGTACAATGGACGAGCTTCATCTTGTCTCTCCTTCGTTCCAGGCGTCACCCTCGCTTTCGCAGCACGACGTGGGCGGCCGCGCGCACGCCCGGCAGGTGCTTCGCGCATTCGTACCCCAGCGCGGGCATGTCGATCCCGCTCAGCAGGTGCTCCCCGCTGCCGAGCAGGACGGGCGAGATCGCCAGGTGCAATTCGTCGATCAGCCGCGCGCGCAGATACTGCCGGATCGTCGACACGCCGCCGCCCAGCCGGACGTCCTTCCCGCCGGCCGCGGCATTCGCGTCCGCGAGCGCGGCTTCGATCCCGCCGGTGACGAACCGGAATTCCGTGCCGCCTTTCATCGGGAGCGGCGTCCGCGGATGGTGCGTCAGGACGAAGACCGGCGTGTGGTACGGCGGCTCGTCTCCCCACCATCCTCTCCAGCTCTCGTCCGGCCACGGGCCCCGCACGGGGCCGAACATGTTCCGCCCGAGGATCCAGGCGCCGATCCCTTCGAACCCCTTCGCCGCGAGATCGTCGTCCACGCCCGTTTCGCCGTCGGGGTTTCCGTGCATTCGCTGCCACGTGCGCGTGTGGAAGAACCAGGAGAACAGCTCTTCGCCGCCGACGCCGAGCGGGTTCTGGAGATCCTGGTTCGGCCCGGCGCCGTAGCCGTCGATCGAGATCGAGAACGTGCTGACGATCAGTCGCCCCACGACGTTCACCTGCCGCGCTTATTCCGGGATTTCCGCTTCGACGAGCTTCGCCAGCAGCATCAGCGATTCCTGCCAGCCGAGGTAGCACGCTTCGGGAGGAATCGCGTCGGGAACGCCCTCCTGCACGATTGCGACCTCGGTTCCGACCGACACTTTCTTCAGGCCGACGGTCGTTTCCATCCCCCCCGGAAGGTTCGGATCGTCGAACTCGTCCGTGTAACGGATGCGCTCGTTCGGGACGAGCTCGAGATACTTTCCGCCGAAGGAGTGGCTCTGCCCGTTCGTGAAATTCGTGAACGACATCCGGTGGCGGCCGCCGACCTTCGCGTCGATCTCGTGAACCCTTCCCGTGAATCCGTTCGGCGGAAGCCACTTGACCATCGCGTCGGCGTCCAGGAACGCGCGGTAGACCCTCTCGGGCGCTGCCCGAAGCACCCGGTGCAGTCGGATCGTGTTCGGCATGATCTATCCTCCTTCTTCGGCGATTCTAGCCGTCGATCCCGGTCGGCCCGACGCGTCTCCGTTCACCCACGTTCGTCGTTCCCGTCCTCCGCGCGGACGAATACCGTCTGTCCGACCGCCAGCCGGCCGATGCGGGTGACGGTGCCGTAGATCCCCGCGTTGTTCTGGTTCGCACGAACGACGGCTTTCAGAACTTCCGGGGCAGGACTTGCCGAGTCGGGGTCGAGGTTCACCATCGAGCAGCGTTCGTCGCGCATCGTGACGGCGATGGCGGGGGCGTCGTTCCCCTCGCCGAACGAGAGCACGCCGCCCACCCACTCGTCCTCCTGGAAGGGAACCGGTCGGAGTAATCGAACGACGACGGTCGGGCGAAATCGCCGCATGTCCAGGCTCCGCCCCGCGAGTCGCCCAATCTCGCGCACCGTGTCGACGGCGATCACGGAGACGCTCGCTTCATCGAAGATTCCCTGGTTCAACTGCATCATCTGCACGGGAGCCCCGAACCGGCGTCCGACCTCCGTGGCCAGCTCCTCCCCGAAGACGGTCGTCTCCTCGCCGTCCGGCGTGCGAACATGCGTCGGAAGGTCTCCCCGAGCACCGTCTTCACGGCGGTGCGGGGCAAACAGGAGCAGGTCGGGAAGCTTGCTTGCCGTCAGCCACGGCAACCCGCTGCGGTCATCAATCCGCCGGAATGCCAGCCGTCGGTCGCCCTCGAGGCCGTGCCAGCCCAGCTCGGCGACCTCGAGACGCTCGCCGGCCATGGACTTCACCGGATACCGGAAAAGCGCTTCGACATGCCCGACTTCCATGAGCATGCTCGATCCCCTCCTCACGACGATCCGCACTTCGGCATCAGATTTCCGCGAAGAAGGCCGCGATGTCACGCGCCAGGAGCTCGGGCTCCTCGGCGGCGGCGAAGTGCCCGCCGCTCGGCATCGGAGTCCACCGGCGAACGTCGTAGAGCCGCTCCGCCCATTCCCGGGGCGGGCTTCCCTCCGACACGTAGTTGTGGTCGAAGTTGGCGAAGCCCACCGGTATCTGCACGCGAGCGCCGGGTGGAAGATCCGCCCCATGCCACCGGTTGTCGAAATAGTCGCGCATCGAAGGGGTGATCGTCTCCGTGACCCAGTAGAGCGTGAGCATCGTCAGGAGAAAGTCGCGCGAGAATCGCGCTTCGAGGTCGCCCTGGGAATCGCTCCACGCGCGCCACTTCTCGAGAATCCAGGCCGCGAGCCCGGCCGGCGAATCGTTCAACCCATAGCCGAGCGTCTGCGGTCTCGTCGACTGGATGGCGGAATACCCCCGCTCGACCTCGTCCCATCGCCGCACGAGGGCGACGTATGCGTTCTCGGCTTCGGTCAACGGCCGCGTCCCCTCACCCGTCGGCGGCCAGAGCTCCATCGTGGTCAGATGGATGCCGATCATCGGCTCGGGATTGTCGATGGCCATGTGCGCGGCGACGCCGGCGCCGAAATCCCCGCCGCCGGCCCCGTATCGCTCATAGCCGAGTCCGCGCATGAGCTCATGCCACAGGCGTGCAACGGTGCGGTAGTTCGCCTGCGCCGGCCGTTCCGAGAAGCCGTATCCCGGAAGCGAGGGAATGACGAGGTCGAAAGCCGGACCGTCGATGCCGTTGGCCTTCGGGTCGGTCAGGAGCGGCACGAGCGGGAGAAGCTCGAGAAACGAGCTGGGCCATCCATGGGTCAGGATCAAAGGGATGCCGTTTCCCTCCCGTGCCCGCTGATGGACGAAGTGAACGTGGATGCCGCCGATCTCGGCACGAAAATGCTTGAACGCATTCAGCCGGCGCTCCTGCGCCCGCCAGTCGAAGCCATCGGCCCAGTAGCCGAGCATGCGCTTCAGGGAGTCGAGGTCGGTCCCCTGCTCCCAGGCGGCCCCCGGCGCCCGACCCGGCCAGCGCGTGTTGCGGATCCGCGTTCTGAGGTCGGCCAGAACCCCGTCCGGAACGCGGATCGTGAAGGGTTCGATCGGAATCGTCTCGCTCGGCCTGCTCATTCGCTCGGTCGTGCGAGCGTAACGCAGGGGCGAGCCGGTTGCTGAAAAATTGTCCGAGGCGGCGCTGCGAGCGTCCTCGTGACACGCCGCCCGGATTCGCTTTTCAGCGCTGCCAAGTCAGCTCGTAGCTCAGGGTGAACGGATGCTCCATGCCGTGCCCGACGGCGGAGCTTCCTTCGCCCACGAGGCCCTCCAGCTCTCCGGTCGCGGAGCCGGGGATCACGGAATAGGACTCCTTCGCCAGTCCGCCTTCGAATACCCCGGTCCGTTGGAGCACGAAGCTGCCGGCCTTGCCGCCGATACGCTCAGCGCCCGCCGTTCTCCGACGGCGCGAAGGGCGTCACGCAGCGCCGCCCCGGCGGCCGCACCATGACCGCTCCGGCCTTGCAGGCGAAGGCCCGCCGGAACTCCGGCGAATTCGACAGCGGCCCGATCACCCGGTACTTCGAGGTCGCGTGCGGATCGCCCTTCACCATTTCGCGCTGCAGCTCCGGGCTCTCGGCGGCCCCGCGGAACTGGCCGTAGGCGACGAAGAACTGCTGCTCGGGAGTGAAGCCGTCGATCACCGGCACCGGCCGACGCTGCATCGAACGCTCCAGGGCCCGATACGCCAGGCGCACGCCGGCGAGATCGCCGAGCGCCTCGCCGAGGACCTGCTTCCCCTGGTGGTGGACGCCGGGCTCGATCGCGTAGCCGTCGTACTGCTCGACGGAGCACCGGGCGACCTTCTCGAACGCCTCACGATCGGGCGCCGTCCACCAGTTCCGCGGCTGCCCCGCCGCGTCGAAGTCGGCGCCCAGCAGATCGATCGCATGCGTGAAGTCGTGCGCGATCCCGATGCCGATCGCGCCGTAGTTCACGGCGTCCGATGCGGCGAGGTCGAACGCCGGTGGCTGCAGGAAGCCGGCCGGCAGCCCCATCAGGTTGAGCTGGACATCGATGTAAGCGTCGGGGGACGACGGCGGCAGCTGCCAGATCGCGCGGCTCGCGCGCTGCCCGACGCGCTTCCGGTCGGCCTCGACGCCGAAGCGCCGGGCCGCGGCCACGTCGGCCCAGAATGCGTCGCGGCGGACGACGAGGGACGAGTAGTCGGTCCACGCGTCGGGGTAGCCCACCTTCACGTCGTAGGCCTCGACCTTCGCGATGGCCTGCCGCCGGGTCGCGTCCGACATCCACGCCACCTTGCCGAGGTCGTCCTTCAGGACCGCGAGGATCGTCCGGGCCATCTCCTGCACCCTGGCCTTCGCCGCGGGGGGAAAGTACCGCTCGGCATAGACGCGGCCGAGGGGCTCACCGAGCAGTGCCTCCGTCGCTTCGACGCAGCGCATCGCACGGGGCTTCGCCGCGGACCCGCCGCCGAGGTGCTCCTCGCGGAAGGCGAGGGACTCGTCGGCGAAGGGTTTCGAAAGCGACGGCGACGCGGAATCGAGCAGGTGCAATGTCAGATAGTCCTTCCACACCGCCACGGGCGTCGCCTCGAGCTCCCGGTTCAGGCCCTCGAGGAACGCGGGCTCGGCGACGTTGACGTCGATCCGCGGGAGCCCAGCCTCCGCGAAGTAGGTCTCCCAGTCGATGCGCGGGGCGAGCCGCGAGAGCTGCGCGAACGTCATCTTGTGCGCCGTCGCCGCCGGATCGGCGGCCTCCGCGGCCGGGAGGCTCGCCTCGGCGAGGCGGGTTTCGAGCGCGAGGATTTCGTCCACGGCCTTCCGCGCCGGCTCGGCGGCTTCGGCCAGCGCCAGGACGCGCGCCACGTGGGCGCGATACTTCTCGCGCGCCTCGGCGTACCGCGGCTCGGGCTTGAGGTAGTCGTCGCGATCGGGCAGCCCGAGGCCGCCGGCGGCGATGTTCGCGACGACGCGGTCGGGATCGCGGTAGTCCGAGGCGCCGGTGACCGCGAACGGAACCGGGACGGCGACCTCGTGCAGCCTCCGAATCATGCGCTGGACACCCGCGGCATCCTGGACGGCGGCGATGTCGGCGAGCAACGGGGCGACCGGGGCGACGCCCGCGGCGTCGATCGCAGGCTCGTCCATGCACGCGGCGTAAAAGTCGCCGAGTTGCCGGACTGTCTGATCGCCGAGCCGCTGGACTGTCTGATCGCCGAGCCGCCGCTCGGTGTGATCGGCAAGCCGCGGCTCGGCGTTTCTCCGGGGTCGGTCCGCCTTCGCGGCCAGATCCTCGAGCAGCGTCTTCAGCTGCTCCCGGTTGGCCTCGCGAGCGGCGAACCGCCGGCTCCAGCGCTGCGTCCCGGCCGGGATGGGGTTAGCGGCGCGCCAGGCGCCGTTGGCGAACTCGTAGAAGTCGGTGCACGGGTCCGCGGCGCGGTCCAGGTCGCTCCGCTCGATCCCCTTCGGCGCCGAGTGCGCCGCCGGGGGCGCTTCGGATGCCCGGGAGATCGGCGCGAAACCGGCGACGAACGCGAGGTTCGCGGCAATGACCGACACGATGCGCGTAAAGCTCATGGCGTCCTCCTCGAAGAATCGGGGACCCGCAAAGGGGCGATCACCGCGACCGGCAGGGCGGCGATCACCGCCGCCGTGTCGACCACCGTGGCGAATTCGCCGTGAAGGTCCGACAGCGCGATTGCGTGAATCTCCTCCGCGGGATGCTCGATCCCGTCGGGACCGACGCGATCGAACGTGGCCGTGGCATCGGACACGACCCAGGTCGCAAAGCCCAGGTTGCCGGCCATCCGCGCGGTGGTCGAGACGCAGTGGTTCGTGGTGAGCCCGACGATCACCAACCCGCCGCACCCGGCGCTCCGCAGATCGGCCTCGAGCGACGTCCCGATGAAGGCGCTGTTGACGCGCTTCTCGATCACCGCCTCCCCCGCGATGGGAGCCGTCTCGGGCTTGAACTCGTTGCCGGGCTGACCGGGTCGAAGCGGCGACGACGGTTGGGTCGACATGTGCCGCACGTGCACGACCGGGCGGCGGGCCGCGCGCCAGGCGCGCAGCAGCTCGGAGGCGTGCTGCTCCAGGCACGGGTTGTTGCGCCGCCCCCAGCGCGGCTCGTCGAAGCCGAGCTGGAGGTCGACGATCAGCAGGGTGATCGCGGGCGATTCGAGCGACGGCATGACGCGACGGTACGGGCGCTCGGCCCCCGCGCCAAACCGCCGATGCCGCCCATCGGCGGGGCCGATGATAAGGTCGCGCCGTGAAGACGGAGCTCGAGCTCCGGCACCTGCGCGTCTTCGCCGCGGTGGTCGACGCCGGAACCCACACGCGCGCGGGCCGGGCGCTCGGCATCTCGCAGTCGACGGTCTCCGAGACCTTGAGCGCGCTGGAGCGCGCGCTGGGCGTCGAGCTCTTTCGCAAGTCGGCGAAGGGCGCCCCGGCTCTGACGCCGTCGGGGGAGGTCCTGCTCGCGTACGCGCGCCGCATGTTCGCGCTGAGCAGCGAGCTCGCCGGAGCTCTCGCCGACGCGTCGACCCGCGTCAAGGCCACGCTGGTGGTCTCGGCCGTCGAGTCGATCGGCGCCTACGTGCTCCCCTCGCGGCTGGCCGCCCTCGGTGCGCGCTGGCCGGCGGTGCGCGTCGAGGTGCTCACGGGCAGCTGCGGCGAGATCCGCGAGCGCGTCGCGGCGGGCGAGAGCGACCTCGGCCTCGTGCTCGAGCCCGAGGCGGGATCGGAGCCCGGCGCGGTTTTGGCGAAGGCGCGCCTCCTGATCCTCGGCGCCCCGACCCACCCGCTCGCGCGCGGCGCCGCGCCGGCGGACGAGCTGCGCCGCTGCGATTTCTACATGGGCGATGCGGGGGGGAGCTACCATCAGACGCTCCTGCAGCACTTCGAAAGGGCCGGCGTTCCGGCCCCGCGGCTGCAGGCGATCGGCACCATCGAGGGGGTCAAGCGCGGGATCCTCGCGGGCGGGACGGCGCTCGGCCTCCTGCCCGAGCACGCCGTCGAGCCGGAGCTGCGTGACGGGGTGCTCGTCGAGGTGCGCGTCCGCCCGGCGTTGCCGTGCGTCGTGCTGCGGGCCGTGCGCGCGCCGGGAGTTCCCGGCTCGCCCGTCGTCGACGACCTGATCGACTCCCTGCGCGGTTCGCCTCAGCTCGGGCTGCGGCTCACGTCGGCCGCGGAGGCGGCCGGCCCCCGGCCCTCCGCGCGGCCGCGATCGCGCTGACCGCCGGACGAAACGGTCGTGGCACTGGCGTCGTCAGGCATGAGCTATTCACATTCACTTGCCGCGTTCTGTACGGGCGGCCATGCGATATCGGGGCTTTAACCTGCATCAGCCAGATATTTATCCACGTTTTCCTGCGTGATCACGTCAATGCCCGTATCAATGGCCTGAGGTATCTGAACGCCCAGCGACGCTTGCCACAACATCAGGACGGACATCGAGCCCTGCATTTTCGGAATGGTTGCCGAGGAGGAGTCGATCACGCCTTCCTTGATGGCATCGAGTATGGGCTTGATCCCATCCATGCTGACGACCTTGACTTTGCCGGTCCTCTCAGCCTTTTTGATCTCAGCCGCGATGCCTATCGGACCGGAGGCATCGCAGCACAAGTAGCCACTTAGATCGGGATGCGCTTCGAGAACGGCCGCAGCTTGCTGGCGCGCGGTCTCGATGTCGTCGTTGTCGATTCCACCCTCGACGATGGTGATGCCCGGATATTTCTCCAAGACAGCCATCTGAGCTTCGTATCGTTCCTTGTGGTTCGGCGCCGTGGGATATCCCTGCATCACGGCCACTTTGCCGGCGTATCCGATCAGCCTGGCGAGACGCTGGGCCGCAATAATTCCCTGCTGGGCAAAGTCGTTGCCGACGCCGGTGATGCCGGGATCCGGTGATGGCGAGTCGAAGACAACCACCGAAATCCCCTGATCCCTGATGTGGTTGATCGCCGACATATGCCCTGGTGCGTCAACCGGATCTACAGCGATGCCACTCGGGCGACTCCCGGCCGCCTTTTCCAAAACCGCGTTCTGCTCGACGACGCCGGCAATTGACGGTGGCATGTAGTCGACCACAATTTCGACACCCAGCTCACGGCTCAGGATGTCGGCCTGAGCCCGCGCACCTTTGTTCACCTCGTCGAACCAGGGATGTGCGACTTTTGGGACAATGATGAAGCGAAGCGCTTTTGCCATTTTTCAAGTCCTCGTAAGGCACGACCAGGAGCCTGACGACCCCAGCACCGTAGCGAGGGCCGCCGAAGACATGATGACCGGAAGGATAGCGCTCGGCTGCTTGATCATGGCGGACAAAGTCATCGAGTACCTCCATAGGCAACGCCGAACACGCGATCTGGCGGCTCTCATGATGCGACGGTACGAATATCGGCACGGCGAATGGAGAACGCCGAGACCGTCATGCAGAGCGCTCCCGGCGAAACCACGCAAGGAGAACGCCCAGCGCCGCGCCGGATCACACGCCGACCGCGACCCGGTCTGCCGCGGCGCCGCATACGAAACCAAGCGCGACGCCAGGTGGCAGCCATTGCAGAGCGACGACTGTGGACAACTGCGGGTAGACGCCGGCCCCGAGAAATGCGAGACCGGAAACAAAAACGCCCGCAACTGCGAAGAACTCGCCGGTGTGGCGAATGTCGTCAGCGACGGTCAGGAAGCCAGCCAGGGCTGCCACGACCAGGACGGTTCCGATTGCTGTGTAGCCGCGATGGCTCATGCAAGAGGGAGATCGCAACCGTGCGCCTGAAGATAGCGAACGAGATCGGCCCGCTTCAAGAAATGAGGAGGGGCTCGCGGATGACGGCGTCGCCCCCCAGCCGCTCCTCGGCAAAAGCGCGGTTGGCTTCCAGGACGAGAGCGACGGCTTCATGCAGGTTCTCCCGGGCCCCATCGAGCCTCGACGCCTGGGTGTTGGCACCCGGCAATTCCTCGACGAGGCCGATGTAGCCATCGGAAACCTTGCGAAACACGGCCGTGAGCTTGAGCTCCATGCGCCATCCTGCGTCATTCCATTCTACCTCGACCACCCACGAGGCCAGGCACCCCGAACGACGCGGCTTCAGCGGCAAGCCCGCACGGCCCGCGCTTGCCGCGCCATAGCTCTCCAGGCGAGCGACGGCGGGTCCGCTGGAACGCGATGTTAGCGGCCGCTTGCCTCATGGCTCTCCTGCGCAGTCTTGAAGCGGGTTCATGACGATGAGAAGCCTCTCCGGTTGTTCCGGGCTCTGCCGGGTAGTCAGATTCCAGCGGTAAAAGGGACCGGCATTCCACAGTGGCGAGCATTCGTCAGGCCGAAGCAATCACGTGTCCCATTGTGGGCTCAACGGTCAGCAAGCAAGAGCAGAGCGTGACATGCGGGGCAACCGGAGGCAGCGCCGGCGCAGAATCACCCGCCGATGGCCAAGCAATTACGTTAAACATCGAGTTCCACCACGCTCCGCTCGCCTGTTGGTTTGGACGCCTCCGGGTAAGCGGACGGCAGCACCATGAAGGTTTTTCCGAACCGCTGCGTCGCATGTGTCGATAACCGGCGGCGAAACGACTGCTCGGCACATTGATAGCGCTGCCACCGAATGAGGCCTAACTAAACGCTTACCTCACCCTTGACGCCTCATCGAGTGAAATCTCCGGAAAGACGTCGTGTCTAAAACCATATTTGAGTCCTGGCGACTTCTTGACAAGGGATAGAGCGTCATCAAGAGTCTCGGCTTCGAAGATCAGTAACCCGCCGAGATCTCCGGCGTAGTCGTCGACCTTCGTCGCGGAGACGGTTACCCCACCCCTAATCGGCATGGCCACACTGGCCTTCAGCAAAGAGACCCACTCGCCCATGTCTTGCAGGTTCTGGGCAGCTTCGCTTTCGGGTACCGAGCTGCCGTCCGTGTGTCGTGAAATTAGGATGAACTTCATTTTGAGCCTCCTCGTAGCCTCACCACGACGGGTGACGGTAGGTTCATCGGGTGGATGTGCTCCACTGTTTCGATCGCGCTTGCCATCGCCGGAACAGCGGCGGCGGACGCGAGGCAACACGATTGAGGTGGGTATCGCGACGGTTCAAGATACGGCTCCTTGGGCGGGCGGGGCAGGCATAACGGTTGTCATCGGCGGTATTCCGGCCGCCTAACGACCCGAGTTCAGCGGCAAGCCCGCAGGGCGCAGTCCGCTGCAACGAGACGTTCGGCAACGGCCTCACGGTCTGGCCTCAGCGACTTCTACGGTCATCGGCACGGATGCCAACGTGATCGTGGCGCATCCGTAGCGGTCGCACGTACCGGGTGTCACAGCTTGAAGCCAACCGTTCGCCCGGTTCGTCCCGGGAGTGAGGTCCTTGGTGTGGTATTCGCGTGGGGAAGATAGGCGGTCGCCCGGCAAGAGACGAAGGCTCTGAATGCAGGTTGGGTGATCGACGCGAACATCGATGCCGCGACCACCGACGGTGAGCCCCCAACTCTTGTCCAGGCAGACGTCGACAACTTCATTTGAGACATTCTCCAGGTTGAATCGCACCTGTATCTTCTGAGACCCAAAAGACAAA
>DATFVB010000200.1 GCA_035260525.1 Thermoanaerobaculia bacterium | reverse complement strand
GATGGCGAGATAGATCACGAGAACGCTCCGGGGAACGGCGTGCCTCGGGAAAAAATAGAAGAACGTCGCGAACGCGAGGAGCTGCGCGGCCTGGGCCGGGAGGAGCAGCCGGGAGAGCGAGCCGACGACCCGCGCACGCGGCCCGTAGAGGCCGAAGATCATGAGCGCCAGCCACTGCACGCCGAGGACGATGGCGATCGATCGTGCCGTCAGGCCGAAGTTCCGCGGCGGCAGGAGCGACTCCGTGAAGGGGACCGGTAGGCTCAGCCGGATCGCCCGGGCGAGCGCGATCGCCGCGAGCGCCGCCGCCGCGTCTCCGGCAACCGCCGCCCAGCGGAACACCGGACGGTCGACGGTTCTCTTCTGCATGGGTCGCCGGCATGATAGCGCGCCGCCCCCGCCGGTCGGACCTCGCGGCGCGAGCGGCCTCGCCGCGCGCTTCGGCGGTCGCGGCCTCTCTCGCAACGGTCTCGCCGCGCCGGCCAAAAGAAAAGCCCCGGCTTTCGCCGGGGCTCGAAAACCTCACCCTCCGGTCCCCCTCTCCGCGGGAGAGGGGTGGCCGAAGGCCGGGGCGAGGTCAGTACATTCCGCCCATTCCGCCGCCCATGCCGCCCGGCATGCCGCCGCCCGCGGGAGCCTTGTCCTTCTCCTTGATCTCGGAGACGAGGGCTTCCGTGGTGAGCATCGGGCCGGCGATCGACGCCGCGTTCTGGAGCGCGTTCTTGGTGACCTTGGCGGGATCGATGATGCCCGACCGGACCATGTCCTCGACCTTCTCGGTCGCGGCGTTCAGGCCGAAGTTGGCGCCCTTCTCCTTGATCTCGTTGATGATGACGGAGCCCTCGAGGCCGGCGTTGTGGACGATCTGACGGAGAGGCTCCTCGAGCGCCCGCTTGACGATCTGGATGCCGATCTTGATGTCGCCCTTCTGGTCCTTCGTCGCCTTGTCGACGGCTTCGATCGCGCGGTAGAGCGCGACGCCGCCGCCCGGGACGATCCCGTCCTCGACGGCCGCCTTCGTCGCGTGCATGGCGTCCTCGACGCGGGCCTCCTTCTCCTTCATCTCGGTCTCGGTCGCCGCTCCGACCTTGATCACCGCGACGCCGCCGACGAGCTTCGCGAGCCGCTCCTGGAGCTTCTCACGGTCGTAGTCGGAGGTCGTCTCGTCGATCTGGGTACGGATCTGCTTGACCCGGCCGGCGATGGCTTCCTTCTTCTTCTTGTCGGAGGTGTCGGTGACGATCGTCGTGTTCTCCTTGTCGACCGTGACCTTCTTCGCGGAGCCGAGGTCCTCCCACTTGACGCTCTCGAGCTTGATCCCGAGGTCCTCGGAGATGAGCTTCCCGCCCGTGAGGATCGCGATGTCTTCGAGCATCGCCTTGCGGCGGTCGCCGAATCCCGGCGCCTTCACCGCGGCGACCTGGAGCGTGCCGCGCAGCTTGTTGACGACGAGTGTCGCGAGCGCTTCGCCCTCGACCTCTTCGGCGATGATGAGGAACGGCTTGCCCTGCTTGGCGACCTGCTCGAGGATCGGGAGCAGGTCCTTCATGTTGGAGATCTTCTTCTCGAAGAGGAGGACCTTGGCGTTCTCGAGGACGCACTCCATCCGCTCGGCGTCGGTGATGAAGTACGGCGAGAGATAGCCGCGGTCGAACTGCATGCCCTCGACGACTTCGAGCGTCGTCTCCAGGCCCTTGGCTTCCTCGACCGTGATCACGCCGTCCTTGCCGACCTTGTCCATCGCCTCGGCGATGATCCGGCCGATCTCGGCGTCGTTGTTGGCGGAAATCGTCCCGACGTGAGCGATGTCCTTGCCCTGGACGTCGGTCTTGATCTTGTCGATGTGGTCGACCGCCGCCCGGACGGCGATGTCGATTCCCTGCTTGAGCTCCATCGGGTTCGCGCCCGCGGTCACGTTCTTCGAGCCCTCGCGGTAGATCGCCTGAGCGAGCACCGTCGCGGTCGTCGTGCCGTCGCCGGCGACGTCGGAGGTCTTCGAAGCGACCTCGCGCACCATCTGCGCGCCCATGTTCTCGAGCGAGTCCTCGAGCTCGATCTCCTTGGCGACCGTGACGCCGTCCTTGGTGATCGTCGGCGAGCCGAACTTCTTCTCGAGAACGACGTTGCGGCCCTTCGGCCCCAGCGTCACCTTCACGGCGTCGGCGAGCTTGTTCACGCCCCGGAGGACACGCTGGCGGGCGTCCTCACCGTACAGAATCATCTTTGCAGCCATTGTGTCTTCTCCTTTACTTCTCGATGACCGCGAGAACTTCGTCTTCCCGCATGATCAGATGTTCGACGTCCTCGATCTTGATCTCCTGCCCCGCGTACTTGCCGATCAGGATTCGGTCGCCCTTCTTGACGTCGAGGGGCGTGATCTTCCCCTCTTCGTTGATCTTTCCCTTTCCGACCGAGACGACTTCCGCCTCCATCGGCTTTTCTTTCGCGCTGTCCGGGATGATGATCCCGCCGCGCTTGACTTCCTTCTCCTCGATCCGCTTGACGAGGATCCTGTCGTACAGAGGTCGAATCTTCATATCCGCTTCTCCTTTCGTTTGCTTATCCGGCGAATCCGGCTGTTTCCGAGGCTGGTCGAGCTGTTAGCACTCCCCGATCACGAGTGCCAATTATCGGTCGTCAGGACGGCGCTGTCAAGCCGTATAAATAGCTTGTTCTAAATAGGTTATTTTTGGGTTGCGCGAGGGGCGCTCAGGTATGAAATGATGACAGCAGCTCCGCTCGCGATCGCCTCCCATGCGATCGTGACGGGCACGACCGCTCCGGGAAGGCGGCGAAAGAGCGCGGCCGTCGTGACCGCGTTGCCGGCGAGCGGAACGAGCAGAACGGCGCAGAGCGCCGCCGCCCGCCCGCGGGCGGCGAGCACCGTCGCCGCGAAGATCGCGGGAGACAGGAACAGCAGGAACGGGGCGAGCCCCGAGAGCCAGGGCGCCGCCGCCGCGTATCCGGCGCCGTATGCCAGGCGGACGAGGAGCGCGGGCGCGGCGCGCAGGACCGCCGTCATCGCCGCTCCGCCGACGGCGAAGAGGAGCAGGAGCCGCCCGATTCCGGTCCCCTCGCCGGCGGGCCGCCGCGAGAGCGCCGGGTAGATGGCGGCCGAGGCGATGACCGGGAGGAGCCCCGCGCCGAGGACGAGCGTCGCGGCGGCGGCGAAAAACGCCGTGCGCTCCGCATCGCCGCCGAGCTGCTGGAAGGCGACGACGTCGACGCGCAGGAGCCATCCTCCCGCGACGGCCGGGAGCCCGTAGGGCGCGGCGGCCGCCATGCGCCGCATCGCGCCCTTCGGAAGCGACCACGAGAATCCGGGCAGGAGCGCGCGGAAACCCGCGACCGCGCCGGCCAGGCACGCGGCTCCCGCGACGGCGAGCGCCCACACGACGGTCGCGAGCGACCAGCGGAGCGCGAGGGCGGCCGCGCCGACCCCGACGAGCACCGTCGTCTCGGCGAGCCTCAGCGCGAACTCCTTCCAGATCACCTCGCGGGCCCGAAAGACCGTCGCGAGGAAGGCGGTGACGGAGCGGAACAGCAGGTAAAGGCCGACCCCGAGGGCCACCGGCGCCTCCGCGCCCGCGGCGGCCGAGACGGCGACGATTACGGCGAGGGCGGCCGCCGCCGAGATCGTCCGGAGAGAGAAATACTCCGAAAGCACCGAACCGATGCGCTCGCGCCGGATCGCTCCCTCCCGGACGAACGATTCCGTCACCCCGAGGCTCGTCAGCGCGATCACGATGAGCAACAGCGAGTACGCCCAGGCGAACACGCCGTACCGCGCCGGCGCGAGCGCCCGGACGAGGAGAATCTGCAGCAGCACGTTGCCGACGCGGGCCGCGGTCTCGGCCATGCCCATCCAGAGGACCGAGCCGAGGTAGCGGGGACGCTCGCTCACGCGCGCGCGGTCGGGATGAGCCCGCGCACGCGCGCGGCCCACGCCTCGCCGATCCGGTCCCAGCTCCTCTCGCGCAGGACTTCCGCGGCCGCGGCTTCCGATTCCGCCCGCCCCTCTCCGGGCGGACGCGCCTCGGCCGCGGCGATCGCGGCGGCGGCCTCCTCGGCGTCGTCGGCGAAGAGGACGTTCGCGGCGCGTTCGGCGCGGATCTCGGCCGTTCGCGTGGCGACGGCCGGCACGGCGAGCGCGAGCGACTCGAAGAGCTTCAGAGGAGACGCGCCGTCGCCCACCGCGTCCCGCGTGAACGGGCACAGCGAGAACGCGCATCCGGCCAGACGCGCGAGCGCCTCGCCGTGCGGGAGCGGCCCCGTGAGCTCGACGTTCCCGAGGCGTTTCCGTTCGACACGCCCGCGCACCTCGGCGAGTCGGCGTCCGCCGCCGATCAGCACGAACCGGCGCCCCGGCAGCCGCGCGGCGAGCTCGAGCACGAGGTCGAAGTCGATGAAGTACTCGAAGGAGCCGAGAAAGCCGATCGAAGCATTCCGGGCCGCCTCGCCGGCGGCGTTCCGCGCCGCCTCGCCGGCGGCGTTCCGGGCCGCCGCTTCGCGGGCGCTCCCGATCTCCTCGGGATCGACGCCGTTCGGAACGAACGCCGCCTTTTCGCCCAGCCGCGGCAGGAGGACGCGCGACGGGGTCGTGACGAGCGCCGCTCCGCGAATCATCCGCGAGAGCGCGCGGCGGGCGGCGATCGCGAGCGCCGGGCCGAGAATGCCTCCTTCGACGCGGAGCATGGCGGGAAGATCGTCCGCGACGTCGAAGACGACCGCCGCGGGATAGTCCAGCAGCGACTCCTGCGTGACGTTGTAGACGAGGAGCACGTCGGGGCGCGCGGTCCGCGCGATCGCCCGCGCCCGCCGGTTGGCGGCGAGGGAATAGGCTCCCTTCTTCACGATCTTGTCGAACGGAAGACGCGCCTCCCAGAAAGGCCGGAACACGCGGACCTCCTCGGTGCGGAATCCCGCGGGGAGCGGAATGTCCACGTCTCTGTAGTTCGTCTCGTCGCTCCGCCGCGCGGGGGGCTCGAGCAGGGTCACCTCGTCCCCGGCCCGCGCGCGAGCCGCCAGCAGCTGCTGGTAGCGGCTCCAGTTCGCGGCGCGAGCGCGCGCGAGGTAGGGGAAGAGGATCCTCACGCGTTTCGCCGCGCGGAGAGCCAGCGGCCGCGCGACGAGAGCGAACGCAGCGCGCCCGCCGCCCAGACGAGCGGGTAGATCGGGGCGGCGAGGACCGCCGGAAGATAGAACGCCGGCCGATCGACGACGAGCAGCCCGCCCGCGAGCAGCAGGACGTCCCGGAGCAGGAATATCCCGAGGAGCGCCTCGACCCACCGCCACGGGGACCCGGCGGCGAGCAGGAGAAGCGCGACGAAGAGCGCGAGCCGCGCGGAAAAGAAGAGAGAACGGGGCTTGGCGAAGAGCGAGACGACGAGCGTCGCCCCGGAAAGCGACCCGAGCAGCCGTGCGATCTCGCGCCGCCGGGCGCCGAGCGCGGCGAGATGGCCTCCGAGCCAGCGCGCGCGCTGCCGCACGACGCCGGAAGCGGTCGCGGGCTTCGGATCACGGACCGAGGCCGCCAGAGGCCGGACGCGCACGCCGTCGGCCGCGAGCAGCAGCGTGGTCTCCAGGTCCTCGACGAAGGTCGAACAGCGGGCGAGAGCGCCGGCGAGGAGCGACCGTTCCATCACCATCCCCGTGCCGCGCAGCGGGATCCCCCAGCCGAATCCGGCGCGGAGGCGATCCGAGATCCGCTGCGAGACGATCTCGGAATACGCGGCGATCCGCGAGACGAGCGACGCGGAGGGCACCGGGTCGACGAATGCCTGGAGGGCGCGCGCGCCGGACGCCAGCGCCGCGTCGGCGGCCTCGAAGAAGCGGGCCGACGGCTCCGAGTCGGCGTCGAACACGGCGACGGCCTCCCGCGGATTCCCGGGAACGCATCCGAGAGCGAAGCGGAGCGCTCCTCCCTTCCCGCGCCCGGACGCCTCGTCGTCGCGGACGACGACGTCCGCGCCCGCGGCGCGCGCGACCTGCGCGGTGTCGTCCCCGCAGCGATCCGCCACGACGAGCAGACGGTCGGACCCCGGCCGCATCGCCTGC
>DATFVB010000199.1 GCA_035260525.1 Thermoanaerobaculia bacterium | reverse complement strand
CACGCGGCACGGCATCGACGCGGCGCGCATCTCGACCCGCACGGAGCCGGCGAGCCCGGCGACGTCGGGCAAGGCCGTCGTGACGGTCACGTTCAGCCCCCGCTCATAGGGCAAGAGCGAGAATCCGGCCTCTTTCGCCCCCTCTCCGGAGGGGGCTTTCTTTTGCGCCGGCGGGGCGATCGCCGGAGACGTGGGTTCCCGCTTTCGCGGGAACGACCGACAAGGTGAATGGCGGCTGGCCGTGGGGAATTCGTCGCCGCGCTCGACGCCACCGTCGAGACGAGGCGAATCTCATTTACGAAAACCCAAAGGCGCGGCCAGACGCGAGCGAGACGGGATGCGGGCGCCCGACCCGCGGCCGCGGCGTACCGATAGCGTACGTTAAGGCCGCGGATCGCGGCGCACGCGCCCGCCCGGCTCGATGCATCGCTGCGCCCGCTGTGACGATTCCAGCGACTGACAACTTCAGTTACCGACGACCCGAAAGCGCGGCGAGGCGCGAGCCCGGCGGGATGCGGGCGGCGGCCGGCGGCTAAGGCGTACTGTGAACGTACGTCGTGCCGGCGGCCGGCCGCACGCGCCCGCCCGGCTCGATGCATCGCTGCGCCCGCTAACGTCTAATAGACGCCGCCGCTGAGGTACATCAGCGCCATCCACACTCCCCTCACCCACCGGAAGAGGAGCGCGGGAAGGAGGATCGCCGCGGCGCCGAGAACGATCAGCTCGCGCTCGAGATCGAGCTCCGGAAGGAAGAGGAGCGATCCCAGGATCAGAAGCAGCGAAATCGTGAGGTTGATGTCCATCGACCCGAGCCAGAACCCCGCCTCCCGCCCGTAGCTCACTCCGCATTGCGGACACGCCTCCCGCATTCTCCAGAACGAGGCGAAGAGCCGCCCGACGCCGCAGACGGGGCATCGAAGGCGAAGACCGCGGCCGATCGCGTGGCGAACGGAGGAGAACGTGACCGGTGCCGCCGCGATGGACGTGTGCAGGAGGGGATGGACGGGCGACGGGGTGCGCGGCCGAGGATCCATCCCGTCGAGCATCGTTTACGTCAGCGCGGTTTCGGGTTCCCGGGCCAGCCGTGCGAGCGAGTTCCGCAGGATTTCTTTCAGGTCGCTGCCCGGGCGGGCATCGCCCACCTGAACGTCGCTCTCGGCCAGGAGGTCGACGAGCGTGCGGATGATCTCCGCGCGCTTGACGATCGAGCCCGTCGCGGCGCGGATGTCCGCGGAGAGCCGGTCGAGAAAGATCACCTGACGATTCAGCATCACCACGGTCACCTTCGACCAGTCCTCGCCGTGAATCGCGGGTCGGCCCGGAGGCCGCGTGACGCGCCCGCCCGCATCGTTCCCCGCATCGGTTCGTGGCTCCGAAAAGCTCTTTTTGTGTTCCACCAGCGTCTCAT
Source organism: Thermoanaerobaculia bacterium (assembly GCA_035260525.1). Classification (NCBI taxonomy): domain Bacteria; kingdom Pseudomonadati; phylum Acidobacteriota; class Thermoanaerobaculia; species Thermoanaerobaculia bacterium. The sequence continues at coordinate 7,368 of DATFVB010000199.1, read as the reverse complement.
CCTTTCACCGGAGGTCCGGGCGTTCGCTCCCCACGAGACACTGATGCACAAAACGCGCCGGGGATGGGGTTCCGGCTCTCCGGATCGCATTTCGATGGATCGACGAGAATTCCCGTCGATCGGCGCAAATTCCCGCTTTTTCGGCTGGCCCGGCCAATTCTCTCGTAATCCTCTGAAATGTCGTGGCTTTTCGAGCAGCCCGGCGATTCTCCGAGCGGGCACAGGACCGCTCCAGCATAGGATCCGATTCGGAGGAATCATGGTCGAAAGGCTTGTTCTGATCGCGCTGCTCGTCGCCGGCGGCGCCACGCTCGCATCCGCCGCGGGATCCGGCGAGGATGCCCGGCTCCGGCGGTTCTTCGACCGGGAATGGCAGTGGGGACTCGAGCAATACCCGGAAGGAGCGACGTCGCTCGGCGACAACCGCTGGAACGACCGGCTGACCGACATGAGCGTCGAGGCGATCGAGGCACGCAAGCGGCGCTCCGAAATGGAGCTCGGGGAGCTCGAGACGTTCCGCCGCGAGGCCCTCTCCCCTGCCAACCGCGTCAGCTACGATCTCTTCCTCCACGACGTCCAGATCGGAATCGAGGGGAACCGATTTCCGACCGAATATCTCGCGATCGGCCCGATGTCCGGCATCCAGATTCAGCTTCCGAGCCTGCCGGAGCAGACCCCGTTCCGTTCGGCAGGAGATTACGAGATGTATCTCGCCCGGCTTGCGGCGATCCCGCCTCAGGCCGACCAGGTATTGATCCTCCTCCGGAGGGGCGTCGAGACGGGCTGGATGCCCGCCCGGATCGCCGTCGAGAAGGTGCCCGACCAGCTGCGGGCGGAGTCCTCGGGCGCGCCGGAGAAGAGCTCGTTCTTCGAGCCGTTCGCGCGCTTCCCGGATTCGGTCCCGCCGGCCGAGCGCGAGCGCCTGCGACACGAAGGGGCCCGCGTGATCTCGGAGAGCGTTCAACCGGCATACGCCCGGATTCTCGACTACTTCACGAAGATCTATCTCCCGGCCTGCCGGAAGGACGTCGGCGCCTGGGCGCTTCCGGACGGCGACGCCTTCTATCGGTATGCGGTCCGGTTCTACACGACGACCGCGCTCGATCCGAAGGAGATCCACGCGATCGGGCTCCGGGAGGTCGCGCGAATCCACGCGGAGATGGAGAAGGTCATCGCGGAGACCGGCTTCCACGGCTCCTTCGCCGACTTCCTGAAGGATCTCCGAACGAACCCGCGCTTCTACTACGTGAAGGCGGACGACCTGGTGGCGGGCTACCGGGACATCGCCAAGCGGATCGACGGCGAGCTTCCCCGGCTCTTCGCGACGCTCCCCCGCAATTCGTACGGTGTGAAGGTCATCCCCGAGGCCGCGCAGCCCGCGCAGACGACCGCCTATTACCAGCCGGGCGCGGCCGACGGAAGCCGCGCGGGTTTCATGATGGTCAACCCGTACAAGCTCGAGACGCGGCCGAAGTACGAGATGGAGGCGCTGACCCTCCACGAGGCGGTCCCGGGGCACCATCTGCAGATCTCGCTGGCGCAGGAGCTCGCCGATCTCCCCGACTTCCGCCGAAACGCCTATTACACGGCCTTCGGCGAGGGATGGGGACTCTACGCCGAAAGCCTCGGGCGCGATCTCGGCCTCTACGCCGACCCGTACTCCCGGTTCGGGCAGCTGACGTACGAGATGTGGCGCGCCTGCCGGCTCGTCGTCGACACGGGCATGCACGCTTACCGCTGGGATCGGCAGCGGGCGATCGATTACATGGCGGAGAACACGGCGAAGACCGTCAACGACATCACGGTCGAGGTCGACCGGTACATCTCCTGGCCCGGACAGGCGCTCGCGTACAAGATCGGCGAAATGAAGATCCGCGAGCTGCGCACCCGCGCCGAAAAGGCGCTCGGGCCGAAGTTCGACGTCCGGCGCTTCCACGACGCCGTGCTCCTGCAGGGCTCTCTGCCGCTCGACGTGCTCGAGAAGAACGTCGACGCGTGGGTGGAAAGCCAAGAGTAGGCGCGCGGCGAATGCATCGAGCCGGGCGGGCGCGTAGCAGCCGCCCGTGGGCTTAACGTACGCCCCGGTACGCCGCGCCCGCGGGCCGGCTGCCCCGCATCCCGCCGGGCTCGCGCCTCACCGCGCTCGAGGGCACGCGGATTCCGGATAACCTGGCGCGCCCCCGGGGCTCGCGTCCCACGACTCGCGACGCGTGACTCGCGACTGCGCGCCGGCGCGCCTACCAGGCCCTCTCTTTCCGCTTCTCCGGCGGGATCCGTCCGAGCGTCCCCGGCTCGTCGGCGACGATCCAGGCGAGGGCCGCCGTCGCCGCGGTCGCCTGCGCGAGGTTCGCCGCGTCGATCTTGTCGAACGTGTCGTCGGCGGAGTGGTGGAAGTCGAAGTAGCGCGAGGCGTCCTGGGCAAGAGCGAGCATCGGAACGCCGAACGCGCGCAGAGGGCCCACGTCGACGCCCCCGCCGGCGTCGTTTCCCCGCTCGGAAACGCCGATCGGCCGGAGCAGCTGTGCCGCGGCGGCGACGACGCCATTCGCCTCCGGTCCCCCCGACGCGGCGACGCGGTAGACGCGATCCGTCCCCAGATCCATCTCGAGGGCGGCGACGTGTCGATCGAGCTCGGCGCGATGCGCGTCGCGGTAGGCCTCGCCCCCGCGGTCGCCGTTCTCTTCGTTCGCGTAGAGGACGACGCGGATCGTCCGGCGGGGCGGGCGCGAGAGAGCAACGATCGCCCGCGCCGCCTCGCCGACGATGCCGACGCCCGCGGCGTCGTCGATCGCGCCGGTCCCCAGGTCCCACGAGTCGAGGTGCGCGCCGAGAAGGACGATCTCCTCGGGCCGATCCGATCCGCGGATCTCGCCGACGACGTTGGCGCCCGCCACGTCCGCCTCGGTCCGGCAGCCGAGCGTCAGGCGGAGGCGCACGGGCCCGGCCGCGGCGATCCTTTCGAGGAGGTCCGCGTCCGGCGCCGAGAGCGCCGCGGCCGGAAGCGGCGGGATTCCGGCTTCGGTCTTCATGACGCCGGTGTGCGGAAGACGCGTCGAGGACGTTCCCACGCTGCGGATCAGCACGGCCGCGGCGCCGAGCTTCCGCGCCTCGGAAGGACCGGCGTAACGGATCGAGACCGCCTTCCCGTACCCGGAGCCGTCCCGCGTCCGCTCCGTCCTCTCGGTGAAGAAGACGATGCGGTCGCGGACCCCGGCCGCTCCGAGCGCAGCAAGCGTCTCGACGTCGCGCGTCGCGACGATCGGACGCTCGACCCCTCCCTCCGGCGTCGCTCCGCTGCCGCCGAGCGCGGCGACCACGAGTCTCTGGCGGACGGGCGAAACGATCTCGGCGGTCTCGGTCCCGCGCACCCAGCGCGGCTCCATCAGGCTCTCCTCGTGGACGTTCCGAAGGCCGAGCCGGGTGAGCTCCTCGACCGCCCACCGGCGCGCCTCCACCGCTCCGTTCGAGCCGGCGAGACGAGGACCGACGCGGTCGCACAGGCTCCGCGCGATTTCCGCGGCTCCGCGCCCGCCGACGAGGGTATCTCGAAGCGAAACCGCGGTTTGGAGCGTCGGAACGGGGAGACCGGCGAGCGCCGCCGCGCCCAGGAAAGCTCCGAAGGAGGCGAAAACATTCATCCGAAAGGACCCTCCGCGCGCGGATCGTATCAGGCGTCGCGAATCCCGATCCGGCGGACAGGACCCGTGAGATGATTGCGTTCCGGACGAAACCAGGGCTATTCGCATGATCCGAACGCTCGAAAGCGACGCGCTCTTCGATACCGCGATCGCGGCGGTGGCGAGCGCCGCTCCATCCCGGCTCCGAAGAACGTGCGCCCTCCGACGCTTCGCCGGCGCGGAGCGCGCGCGCTCTTGTTCCGAGGCCCGTTGACGAAAGGAGGAAGAATGATCATGTTCCGGGCGAGGACGGACAGCCCGACGGAAGGCGTCATCGAATGGAACGGCTCCGTCCGGGGCGAGGCCCTCGAGGGCACGTACGTGTGGACCAAGAAGGGCCAGAAACCGATCACCTACTGGGATGAAGGGAACGCTCGAGAAGTGAAGGAGGGGAAGCCATGAAGAAGGTTCTCGGATCGATCCTGGCAGCCGCTGCGGCCGCGGTCTTCGTCGCGGCGTCGCCAGCGAAGGGGACCCGGGCGGGAACGTACGACGCCGTCGTCGACGACATCGAGGCCTGCTCGTGTCCGCTCTTCTGCAGCTGTTTCTTCAACACGGAACCCAGCAACCCGCACATGTGCCAGTTCAACAATGCCTACGAATTCCGCAAGGGCAGCCACTGGGGCAATGTGGATCTCTCCGGAGCGCGCGTGTGGGTTTCGGGTGACCTCGGCGACGAAGCGCTTTCGAAAGGAGTCGCGAAGTACGGGATGGTGACGTTCGACAGGAAGACCACGAAGGAACAGCGCGACGCGATCGCGAAGATCTTCGCGAAGATGTTTCCGATCCAGTGGGCAAAGATGGACACGCGCGAGGACGACATCGAATGGCACCACGACGCGGCGGACAGGGCGGACCACGCGAAGCTGGCGAGCGGCATGGCGGAAGTCACGCTGAACCGCGGCAACTGGGAAGCGACGAAGATGCCGACGGTGGTCAAGGGCCTCAAGTACTTCGGCGCCAACAGCAACGACGGCCTCGTCCTCGCGAAGGGAACCCACTATTTCCACGGAGACACTCTCAAGTACGACCTCAAGGACATGAACGGCTTTTTCACGACCCTGCGCATGCACGGGACGATCGAGCCCGCCGCGGCGCAGCAGAGCGGACGGCCGTAACCATCGACCCCGATCCGGCACGAGGGCGGCTCCGGCCGCCCTTTTTTTCTTCTTGACAACGCCGCCAAGAGTACTACTGTATCGGTACAGTGATACAGCTCGATCCGCGCTCCGCTGTCCCGATCTGGAAGCAGATCGAGGACGGCGTCCGCGCCCTCGTCGCCTCGGGGGCGCTCGCGCCCGGCGCTCCCGCCCCATCGGTGCGCGAGCTCGCCCGCGACCTGCGGATCAATCCCGCGACGGTCGCCCGCGCGTATCAGGGGCTCGGGGAGGAGGGCGTGCTCGCCGTCCGGCGCGGCGAGGGGACGTTCGTCGCCGAGGCCCCGCCGCAGATCCCGAAGAACGAAAGAGCGCGGCGGCTCCGGGAGGGGGCCGAGCGCTATGCCGCGCTCGGGCGCTCGATCGGAGCGTCCGATGACGAAATGCTCGGGGCGGCGGAGGGCGCGCTCCAGAAGCTGAAGGGAGGTCCGCGATGAGCGACGCACCGCTCGCGTTCGATGGCGTGACGATCCGGTTCGGGGGCCGGGAGCTCCTCGACGGCGTCACCCTCTCGCTCCCGCGCGGTTCGGTCTACGCCCTGCTCGGCCGAAACGGCGCCGGCAAGACGTCCCTCGTCCGCTGCGCGCTCGGCCTGCGCCCGGCCGACGCCGGCGAAGTCCGGCTGTTCGGGGCCGAGGCGGTTGCCGGGCGTGCGCGAGCGATGGCGCGCATCGGCGTCGTCCCGGAGGAGCCCGACGCCCCGGCGGAGATGACGGCCGACGCGCTCGTCCATTTCTGTTCCCGTCTCTATCCCGCCTGGGACCCGGCGGGCGTTTCGAATCGGCTGGAGCGCCTCGGAGTCCCCCGGCGGGTCCCGTTCGGTCGGATGTCGAAGGGCGAAAAGGGATCGGTCCTCTTCGCGCTCGCTCTGGGCGCATCGCCCGATCTCCTCGTCCTCGACGACCCGACCCTCGGGCTCGACCTCGTCGCCCGCCGCGAGCTCTACGAGGAGCTGGTGGGCGAGCTCGCCGACCGGGGCACGACCGTATTCCTGACGACCCACGATCTGGCGGGAATCGAGGGGATCGCGACGCACGTCGGCATCCTCGCCGGCGGACGCCTCGTGCTGGACGAGGACCTCGAAACGCTCAAGGCGCGTTTCCGGCGCATCACGTACGCGAACGACGTCACCGAATCGCGCGCGGAATACGGGACCGAGCTCGACCTCTTCGACGCGGCGAGAGTGCGCGTTCGCGGCTGGGGAGTCGAAGCGGTCGTGACGAACTTCGACGAAGAGCGCTTCGAGCGCTTCCGAGTCCAGGAGGGGGTGCGAGGGGCGTCGGCCGACTCGCTCCCGCTCGAGGAAATCTTCCTCGCGATCGCCGGCCCGCGCGGCGAAGGAAGGGCAGCGCCATGAACCGGATCGCCACGATCGCCCGCGCCGAGCTCTCGGAAAAGTGGCTCGTCTTTCCCGCCGCCCTGTTGATCGGCGGGTTCCCGCTCGCCCTGGCGCGCCTGCGGCCCGGGGGAACACCGTCGGACGTCCGGGGCACCGCGGCGATCCTCCTCGCCGGCCTCGCCGGAGGGGCGCTCGCGGTGACCCTCGGTTTCTGGAGCACGGCCGGCGACATCGCGTCCCGCCGCGCCTCTTTCTATCTCGTCAGGCCGCTGACCTCCTTCGAGCTCTGGGCGGGGAAGCTCGCCGGCGGCTTGCTCATGGTCTTCGGCGCGACCGCGATCGCCCTTGTTCCTGCGGCGCTCGCCGGCGGCTCCTTCCGCGGGTGGAACCGGCCGCCGACGCCGGTGCTCGACGCGATCCTTCCCTCCCACATCGGTCCCGCCGGCCTGGGCCTCGGAGCGGCGGCCGCGCTCGCGATCCTCTTCCTGGTCGCGCAGGCCGCGGGCATCGCGGCGCTCGCGCGTTCCCCGAGGCTTTTCGCGGATGCCCTCGTCGCGCTCGGCGGGGCGTTTCTCGTCTCCGGCGCCGTCCGCCGCCTTCTCCTCGCGCGGGCGGACTCACCGGCGGCCGCGGGACTCACCGTCGTGGCGGCCGTTCTCGCGGCGGCTCTGGGCGTGGGATGCTACCGGGCGATGAAAGAGGGAGGCATCGACGCCCGGCGCGCCGACCGGGCGCAGGCGCGCGTCTTCGCCGCGGCGATCGCCGTCTCGGCGGCCGGATTCCTCCTGTTCGCCGCATGGGTCCTCCGGCCCTCCCCCGCCGATCTCCGGAGCGTCGATTGGATCGTGCCCTCCCCGCGGGGAGACTGGATCGGCATCTTCGGGCGCGCGCGCGGACACGAGCCCGCGTTCCTCGTCGACATCAAGACCGGCGAGTACCTCCGCCTCGGATTCGCGCGGCAGCGGCTGCCGGTGATCTCGGCCAACGGCGCCGCCGCGGCGTGGACCTCCTCCGATCCGGGCTTCCCGGAGTCGAGCGTCACGCCGCACACGGTGTCGCTCGCCGGCGGCCGCCATCGCGCCGTCGCCTGGGAAACGAAGGACCTGCGGGCGGACCCGATCCTCGTGTTCTCTTCCGACGCGCGGAGGTTCGCGATCGTGGCCCCGGACCGCATCGTCGTCTGGGACGCGGTGGG
>DATFVB010000198.1 GCA_035260525.1 Thermoanaerobaculia bacterium | reverse complement strand
CCACGCAGGCGGGAGCAGATGCCGTTCGCATCGGGCCCGCGACGCAACGCCGCCATCGTTCGCAATGTGCGGGCGCCCGTAGCGCGCTCTGCGCGCTCACTTCAAATGCTTTCGGGGGGCCTGCGGGGCAATCTGCGGCGCCGCCGCGACTCGACGATGGCAACGCATCGCCGTCATCGCGGCGCCTGGCAGCTTACCCCGCGGCGCTCCGAACAAATGTCGCATTATTTCCGGGGAGGGGCACTAAGATCCGGTTCAATGTCGTCCGTCCGGCTCCGGCCCGGGGTCATGGTCGGGCCGTATCGCATCGAATCCCTGGCGGGTGAAGGAGCGATGGGGCGGGTCTACCGCGCCACGGACGCGCGGCTCGACCGCCCGGTCGCGCTCAAGGTCCTGCCCGACGAGCTCGTCGAAGACCCGGACCACCTCGCCCGGTTCGAGCGGGAGGCGAAAGCGGCTTCCGCGCTCAACCATCCGAACATCGTCACGGTCTACGAGGTCGGCGAGCAGCCGGTCTCCGCCTCCGTCGGCGCCGGCGGGATGAGCGAGCGCCGCATCCCGTTCATCGCGATGGAATTCGTCGAGGGGAAGTCGCTCCGCGAGATCCTCGGCTCGGGACCGCTCTCGGTCAAGAAGGCCCTCGACATCGCCGTCCAGGCCGCCGAGGCGCTGATGCGCGCGCACGAAGCCGGGATCGTCCACCGGGACTTGAAGCCCGACAACCTGATGGTGCGGTCCGACGGGTACTTGAAGATCCTCGATTTCGGCCTGGCGCGCGTGACGCAGCCCGGGCGCTCTTCGATCACCCGCACGCTCGACGGCGAGTACTTCGTCGTCGGCACCGCCTCGTACATGTCCCCCGAGCAGGCCCGGGGAAAACCGGTCGACGGACGCTCCGACGTTTTCTCCTTCGGCGTCGTTCTCTACGAGGCGCTCGCGGGACGGACGCCCTTTCCGGGCGACAGCGCGGTCGACGTCCTCTCCGCGATACTCCACGAGGAACCGCGGCCGCTCGCCGACGCCGCGCCGAACGTTCCGCGCGATCTCGCCCGCACGGTCGAGCGATGCGTCTCGAAGGACCCCGACGAGCGGTTCCAGTCGATGCGCGACCTTTCGCTCGAGCTCAAGGCGATCCGGCGCGACTTCGACAGCGGGCTCATCTCGTCGTCGGCCCGCCGCGCCATCGACCCCCCCCCGCGCGCCCGGCGGGGACTCCGGACGCTCGCCGCCGCCGCCGCGGCCGCCGCGCTGCTCGGCGGCGGAATCGCTCTCCGCCGCGCGTTCGCGCCGCCCGCCGTCCGGGTGCTCCGTCTGACGGCGACGGGAAACGCTTCGTCGCCCGCGATCTCCCCCGACGGCGCGCGCGTCGCGTACGTCGAGGACGGGAATCCGCGCAAGCTCCTCCTGCGTGACCTGCGCGGGAGCTCCGCGCTCGTCGTCGACACCGGCGGCCGGCCTCCCTTTTATCCCGCCTTCTCGGCCGACGGCCTATCCCTCTATTTCAGTGCCGTGGACTCCCAGGAGGAGAGCGCGATCTTCCGGGTCGACGGGCTCGGAGGATCGCCGAGGAAGCTCCTTCCCGGGCTCCGGCCCGTCCCTTCGCCCGACGGCCGCTCGCTCGCTTTCGTGCGCGACCGTCCGGGAGCGCACCCCTCGTTCGACCTGTGCGTCGCGGGGGAAAACGGCGAACAGGCGCGCTGCACGCACGTGGCGCCCGCGCCCGCTTCGGAGCTCGCGTTCGCGTGGACGCCCGACGGGAAGAAGCTGCGGCTCGCCCTCGGCTCGGAGCAGACGAGCGCCAGCCGGCTCGGCTCGTACGACCCCGGGAGCGGCAAGATGGAATTCTCGGACGCCGGACGCGACGCGCTCCCGATGATGGTCAGCGGATTCGCCGTGGACCCCGCGTCGGGCCGCCTGCTGCTGACCGGCTCCCCCATCTACGGACGCGGCGGGGAAATCCTGAGGCTGGAAGGCGGGGAGCTTCGGGCGATCACCTCGGGCGTCTCCGACTACCGCGGACTCTCCGTCGACGTCGCCGGCCTGACCGCCGTGACGGCGAACTTCCGGGAGAACTCGAACATCGAGCTCCTCTCGCTCACCGGCGATCCCGAAGCGGACACGCGGTCGCTGCGCGTCCTCACGGAGGACAACGAGGGCGACTACCGGCCGATGTGGTCTCCCGACGGGTCGCGCATCGCGTTCACGTCGACCCGCACCGGCCACCGCTCGATCTGGATCATGAACGGCGACGGGAGCGATCCGCGGGAGCTCACGCCGCTCAAGGCCGACCACGGATGGCCCGGATGGTCGCCGGACGGCAAGAGCGTCGTCTACGCCTCGAACCGGACCGGAAATCACGAGGTATACCTGCAGAGCCTCGACGGGGGGCAGCCGCGGCGCCTCACGGTCTCGAAGGTGTTCAACGGTCAGGCCTCGTTCACTCCCGACGGCCGCGAGCTCTTTTTCGAGAGCGCCGATCCGGCGGGCAATCCGGTCCTGAAGCGCGAGGACGTGGGGACCGGCCGGACGGAGCTCTTCGCCAACGCCGACAACGAGTTCCCGAGCGTCTCGCCGGACGGGAAGCTCGTGGCGGTCACGTCCGAGCCCGAGCACGACGACGAGGTACCGGTCTACGTCCTGAGGGTCGCCGACCGGCGCCGGATCTTCGAGACTCGGATCTCCGCGACGGGCCACCTGATCACCTGGACCCCCGACTCGGGGTCCATCGTCGCGGTCCTGAAGGAAAAGCCCTCGGGGGGACAGAACGTCTTCCGGATACCGATCGACGGATCGCCTCCCGTCCGCCTGACCTCCTTTCCGCCGAGCTGGCGGCTCTACGGAAGCGCGATCGACCCGGCCGGAAAGAAACTCCTCGTCGTGCGCGTGCGCGACAACAGCGACATCGTGGCGATCCGGCCTTTGCGCGGGCCGACGCTGCGGGAGTGGCTCACGAAGCGCTAGGGGGCGCGGCGATACGGGTCGTTATACGGGATCCGTGCGGGACCGCCGGCGGGCGCGACGTACGCCCCGGTACGCTGAGTGCCCCGGAAGCGGAGTAGCGGTGGCGTCGTTCGGAGCGCCGCAGGGCCGGCGGGTAGGCGACGCGGCGAAGGCGCTTCCAACCCGTCTCACCGCGCCTCCAGGTCCGCCGTCATTGCGAGCGATCGTCCCGCCGAAGCCGCGCCACAGCGTCGAGTCGATCCGCCGAGGGTTCAGCGAAGGCGGGCGCTCACGGCCGTGAGCGCTGCGGACTCAGATTTCCCGCAGCGCGGAGACGATCTTCAGTCGGGCGGCGCGGAAGGCCGGGAAGAAGCCGCCAAAGAGTCCCATCGCGAGCGAGAAGACGACCCCGCCGGCGAGGAGCGCCGGCGTCAGCGTGAAATTGAAGAGAATGTCGGAAAACGTCCGGAAGTTCTGCGTGCCGACCGGTCCCGTCAGGAAAATCTTGACGAACCCCCACGCGAAGAACGTCCCGACGACGCCGCCGATCGCGGAGAGCGCGAGCGACTCGGCGACGAAGGAGCCGAGCACGGATCGCCGCGAGAAACCGAGCGCTCGCAACGTCCCGATCTCCCGGGTGCGCGCCGACACCTGCGCGTACATCGTGTTCATCGCGCCGAACGAGGCGCCGATCGCCATGATGATCCCGACGAGGTAGGCGAGGATCTTGATCGGCGCCGCCGTCGACATCTGCTCCTCGTAGTATTTCTTCTCGGTCTTCCCTTCGAGCTTGACCCGCTGGTCTCCCTTGACGCTCGCGATGATCCGGTCGCGCGCCGCGGAATCCGCCGCGCGCAGCGTGACCGACGAGTAGCCCGAGCCGCGCTTCGACTGCCCCTGCAGGTTGTGCAGATCGACCCAGATCTCGGAGTCGTAGGGCGTGCTCCCCGCGTCGAAGACGCCGACCACCGTCCAGCGCTCGGAGCCCGCCGCGATCGTCCCTCCGATCTGCGCGCCCTCGAACCGGTCGCGGACGCTCTTGGGGACGATCGCCTCGGCCGTGCCGGGACCGAACATCCTTCCCTCGACGATGCGGATCCCGGGCCGGACCTCGAGCGCCGCGGGAAGCACCCCGCGCACCTGGACGTTCGTCTTCTTGCCGTCGCGCTTCGCCACGTTGATCAGCACGACGAGCTCCGGCGAGGCCATCGCCTCGCCGTGCGCGTTGCGTTCGACGCCCGGAAGCGTGCGAAGCGTCTCGAACTGCTGCGGCTGGACGAACGATTGGAGCTCCGACTGCGCGCCCGTCCGCATGACGATCACGTCGCGGTCCGTGACGTTCTTCGTGAGCGTCTTCTTGATCCCCTCGGCGAGCGACATCACGAGGAGGAAGACCATCACGACGAGGGCGATGACGAACACCGTCATCCCCGTCGAAACCTTCCGGACCGAGAGGTTCCGGATGTTGTACTTCAGAGGGATGGCCATGCCTACACGACCTGTCGGAGGCCGTCGACGATCTTGACGCGCGAGGAGCGGATCGCCGGGACGATTCCCGAAAGAATCCCGATCGTCACGGACGCCGCGAACGCCATCAGCAGCGTCGCGCCGGTCACCTTGAAGTTGTAGGTGAAGGTCGCCGCGGGCGAGTGCTTCAGCCCCTCGACGATCCCGTGGACCATCGGAAGCGAGAGCGCCACGCCGAGGATCCCTCCGAGCAGCGCCAGCACGATCGCCTCCATCAGGACGATCGAGAGCACCTGCCGGCGCAGGAAACCGAGCGCGCGCAGCACCGCGATCTCCGTCACGCGCTCGCGTGCGGACATGGCCATCGTGTTCGCCACGATGAGCACGATCACGAAGAGCACGGCGAGCGAGATCAGCCGGATGATGAGCTTGACGTTGCCGAGCATCTCGACGAACTGGAGCTGGAACTGCTGCTCCGACATGGCCTTCGTCGGCGCGGAGGAGTTCTCGAACATCCGGTTGATCGCTTCGGTCACGGGCTGCACCGCCGAAGGCGAGCTCGCCTTCAGGTAATAGATCCCGGTCTGTCCGCTCGTGCCGATCCAGGAGTTCTCGAGGTACTTGTTGTGGAAGAAGATGTTCGCCTCGTCCTTGGAGCGGTAGACGCCCCGGAGGACGAGATCGAGCGTGAGCGAGATGTACGTCCCGCGGATCTGGATCCGGTCGCCGATCTTCCAGTGGTATCGATTGACGAGCTCCTGCCCGGCGATGAAGGAATCGCGCTCGTCCTGCCACGCTTTCAACTGGTCGGCCGGGATCGCGTAATCGTCGAAGATCTTCGGCCACGCGGCCGGGTCGGTCGAGAGCTGTCCGAAGAAGTTCTCGGGCTTGTCGTCCTTCCAGATCCCGCCGAACCAGACCTCGGGGGCGACCGCGACGACGCCGGGGATCTGCTCGATCCGCTGCCGATATCCGAGCGGCATGAAGTTGGCGAGCCCGGTCGCGTGCTGGACGACGACCCGGTTCCCGCCGGCGTTCTGGTCGTATTCGAGCGCCTTCAGGAGCGACGCGAGGATGACGATGAGGACGAGCACGAGGACGATCGAGCCCATCGTCAGGAACGTGCGGGTCTTCTTCCGGAAGACGTTCTTCCAGACGAGGCGAAAGAACTTCACGGGCCGGTCCGGGCCCGGCCGGCGCCCTCGCCGGACCGCTGCTCGACGAGGATGCCCTTCTCGAGATGGACGAGGCGGTGGGCGTGCGCCGCCGCCTTCGGGTCGTGCGTCACCATCACGATCGTCTTCCCGAACTCCTGGTTGAGCCGGTTCATGAGCGTCAGCACGTCCTCGCCCGACTTCGCGTCGAGGTCGCCGGTCGGCTCGTCCGCGACGAGGAGCTTCGGATCGGTGACGATCGCCCGCGCGATCGCGACGCGCTGCTCCTGGCCGCCGGAGAGCTGCCGCGGATAGTGCTTCATGCGGTCGGCGAGCCCGACGATCGTGAGCGCGGTCTCGACGTGCTCCCGCCGCTCCTTCCTCGACAGGTGCGTCAGGAGCAGAGGCAGCTCGACGTTCTCGAACGCCGTCAGGACCGGGATGAGGTTGTAGAGCTGGAAGATGAAGCCCACGTTCTCGGCGCGCCAGCGGGCGAGGTCGGTCTGCGACAGGCGGCCGATGTCCGTGCCGGCGACGATCACGCGGCCGCGCGTCGGCGAGTCGATCCCTGCGATCAGGTTCAGGAGCGTCGTCTTGCCGGAGCCCGAGGGACCCATCAGCGCGACGTACTCCCCTTCCGGCACTTCGAGCACGAGGTCCTGCAGGACCGTGATCTCTTCGGCGCCGCGGCGATAGATCTTGGTCAGGTGATCGATGGAAATCAGCGAGCCCATCTCAGTCTCCCTTGACCTTGACTTTCTCTCCGTTCTTCACGCCGGCCTTCGCGGGCTCCGCGACGAGCCGCTCGCCCCCCTGGAGGCCCGAGCGGACCTCGAGCTGGCCCGAGTTCTCGGCGCCGGCCTCGATCTCACGGAAGAGCGCGCGACCCCCCGCGACGAGGTAGACGCCGCTCCGGCCGTCGACGGCCGCGACCGCGCTCTTCGGAATCGTGACGCGGGTCTTCGCGGCGGCCTCCCCCGTCGTCTTCTTCGCCGTGAAGTTCACCCGCGCGGACATCTCGGGCAGGATCTTCGCGTCCGGGTCCTCGAAAGCGACCTTGACCTTGACGGTTCCCTTCGCGCGGTCGGCCGTCGGGATGATCTGGAGGAGATGGCCGTGGTAGGTGTGGTCCGGATACGCGTCGAGGACGACCTCCGCCGGCTGGTCGGGCTTCAACCGCCCCAGGTTCGACTCGTTCACGTCGGCGCCGACGTAGAGCGAAGAGAAGTCGACGAGCGTCACGATCGCGCCCCCCGTCGCCGAGCCCTGCCCCGGCGCCCCGTACGGCGAGACCGCCTCCCCGACGTGCGCGCGCTTGGCGATCACCCTCCCGGTGAACGGCGCGCGGATCTCGGCGTAGTCCTGCTGCGCTTCGACGTACCGAACCTTCGCGCGCGTCGAGGCCTCGGCCGCGACCGCGGCGTCGACGGCGGACTGCGAGGCGAGCCCCGCCTTCAGGAGGGCCCGCTGGCGCTCGAGCTCCGCGTCGGCGTTGACCCACGCCGCCTTCGCATCGGCGAGCTGCGCATCGATGTCCGTGCGGTCGAGCCGGGCGAGGAGCTGCCCTTTCTTGACGGTATCCCCCTCGGTGACGTAGAGAGCGGTCACCTTCGACGTGATCTTCGGCGACAGGTCCGCCTTCGTGTCCGCCTCGACGTAACCGGTCGCCGAGAGGATCGTTTCCGCCTGTCCCTCGGTGACGACGGATGCCGACACGGTCTCGACGGTCTTGACCGAGAGCGCGCCGCTGGCCGCCACGTAGATTCCCGCGCCGATCAGAACGGCGAGAATCGCGAAGAAAATGAGCATCCCGACCGGTCGCTTCGGCTCGCGGTCGCGATGGATCCGCAGGGCCGAAAGGTCGCTCGCAACGGGGTTTTCCATGGACATCAGATCATCACCCCCGAACGGGACATTTTACGTGAAAGGCGCGGGGGCGTTCTTCCTTCCCTGTTTCTCGAAGATCCGCGTGTCGGGCCAGTGGCAAAACGGCCGCTCCGAGGACGCCGCCGGAGCGGCGCATCGTGCCCTCCGGCGCGACGTCGTCTCGCGCCATCACTGCGCGAGACGACTTGTGCCGCGGGAGCGGGAGCGCCGGCGAGGGTGTCTCGATCGGGCGGTCGAGGGTTCTGACCCGAGCCGCCCGGGCGAGACTCGCTCCGATCACCCGAGCCAGCTCCCGCGACGG
>DATFVB010000197.1 GCA_035260525.1 Thermoanaerobaculia bacterium | reverse complement strand
ACAACCTGACACAATTCTGAGCGGCCCGCGCGGCGATGCATCGAGCCGGGCGGGCGCGTGGCAGCCGCCCGCGGGCTTAACGTACGCACCGGTACGCCGCGCCCGCGGGCCGGCTGCCCCGCATCCCGCCGGGCTCGCGCCTCGACGCGGCTCGGCGTTGTCGGTAGGGGAGAAGAAGGGCTCGCCACGACCGCCCTCGCGAAATCGCCGTGCTAGAATCCCGCCTCCGCCGCGTCCCCATAGTCTAGCGGTCAGGACACCGCCCTTTCACGGCGGGGACACGGGTTCGATTCCCGTTGGGGACGCCATTGTTTCGGCAGCACGGCTCGCGCTCGAGGCGCTCGACCGCTTGCTGCCTCTCAGATCGCGGACCTCCTCCTCGCCGGGCGCTTGCGCACGGCGCCCTGCGCGTTCATCCCGGCGAGGAGACTTTCCGCGATCTGGCCTGCGCCGCTCGCCCTCAGAGGGGCTCGACGACTCCGGCGCTCCCGGCCCCGGTCCGCGTTCGCGACCTCTCGGAGCTCGGATCGCGAACGACAACCAGGCACGTTCGTTCCGCGCGACTCGTCGAACGAGCGACTCGACCGCGCGGGCGCCACCCCCTCGCTCGCGCTTTCGCTCCGGCATCGCGGGAATCTCGGCTCGATTACTTCGCCAGAATTCGACCGCGATGCGGCCCCATGAAGCGTCTGACCGTAGAATTCCGACATGGAAAACGGCGAAGAACGTTCGATGGGTGTTTGCGTCAACTCCGCGTGCGACAAGTGCGACGAGGAAGTGCCGATCGCGGGAGACGGGACGGAGCGTTGCGAGATGTGCGGAGGGCCGATCCAGCCGAAGGTCAGAGCGCCCGGGGCGCCGTCTCGGCGTCCCTGAGCGCAGGAGCGCTCATCGCCGTGAGGGCGAAGTCCTCTCTCCTGAGCGAAGATCGCATATCCGTGAAGCCTTCCTTCGGCGCAATTCGACCTCCATCGGGTTCAACAGGGATCGTCGGCGAGCAGAAATCGCACGGTCTCCTCGGCGTCGGGTCGTTGACCGGCGAAGGCCGACGCCATGGAAACCGTTCGGCGAAGGATCGGCCGGGCATCATCGAGCCCGAGGCGGCACGAAAGGGTGTTTCGCAGGAGAACCAGCCGGGCGGTCAGCTATCGGATCGATCCCTACCAGATGTACGCGGCCACGGAGCCGGACGGCGTGATGAGGACGAAGAACTTCCTGATCCGGACCGACCGGCGCCTCCGCTTCCTCGACCAGCGGGAAGTCGTTTGCGACGCGGCGCCGCTCCGAGAGGACCCGGTCCGCGGGCTCGAGGACGCGCGTCTTTTCTCGCGGCGCGGCGACCCCGGCTTCACGTGCGTCACGACCGAGCACCATCCGGCGGGGCGGGTGCGAATTGCGCTCGCCTCGATCGGCGACGGAGGGTCCGGCGTCCGGCCGGTGGCGCTCTCCGGATTCGGCGACGACCGGCCCCAGAAGAACTGGCTCCCATTCACCGATCCCGCGACGGGCGACCTCCTCGCGGTCTACGGGTTCGATCCCCTGGTGGTCCTTCAGATCGCGTGCCCGATGCTGGTGGAAGATTCCCCGGTCGCGCTTCCGGGCCCCGGAGCGGTCGAGCCGAGAAGGCGAGCCGCGGAGGACACATCGCGGATAGTCTCCGCGAAGTAATCGAGCGGAGGAGGTCTGCGATGTGGGAGCGTAAGCGGACGCGCGGCGCGCGGGCCGCGGAAGCGACGTGGTGAGTCGGCCGGGGCTCGAACCCGGGACCCACGGCTTAAAAGGCCGTTGCTCTACCGACTGAGCTACCGACTCGGGGCGATCGAAAGTTTAGCAGGTTCCCCGGGCTCCCCGGAGCGGGAGCGCCCGGGGGCAGATCCTTCCCGCCTTCGCCAAGGCTTCGGCGCGGCAGGCCTCTTCGCTCAGGATGACATCGGATGGATTTTCGAGTTTCGAGGTTCGTGCTTCGAACGCCCGCCGCCCGCGATCACGCGACGGCCGGGGGAAGCCGGTCCCAGAACTCGTCGTGAGCGCGGAAGATCGTCTCTTCGCGGCGCGGGCCGGTGGAGACGGCGACCGCCGTCGCGCCGCAGAGCAGCTCGAGGAACTTGACGTACTCCTTGGCGTGGGCGGGAAGGTCTTCGAAGCGGGTGACACCCGTCGTGTCCGACTTCCAGCCGGGACAGCGCGTGTAGAGCGGCTCGAGATCCTCGACGTCCTCGACGTCGGAGGGGAATTCGAGGACGTGCTGTCCCCGCAGCCGATAGCCGACGCAGACGGGGATCTCGCCGAGCGTGTCGAGGACGTCGAGCTTCGTGACCGCCATGAAGCGCGCCCCGGAGAGCTCGACGCCGCTCCGGGCGACGACCGCGTCGAACCATCCGGTGCGGCGCGGGCGTCCCGTGCTCGTCCCGTACTCGTTGCCGCGCTTGCGGAGGAACTCGCCCGTCTCGTCCGAGAGCTCGGTCGGAAACGGACCGGCGCCGACGCGGGTCGTGTACGCCTTCACGACGACGAGCGACGCCGAGAGCGCCTGGGGCGGGATCCGGAGGCCGGCCGCCAGCCCGGCGCTCGAGCAGGTCGACGAGGTCACGAACGGGTACGTCCCGGCGCACAGGTCGAGCATCGCTCCGTGGGCGCCCTCGGCGAGGAGCGACCTGCCGTTCTTCAGGTGGCGGCGCGCCCGCGCTCCCGTGTCGTCGAGAAGCGGCAGCAGGCGCTTCGATTTCTCGCGGAGCTGGTCGAAGACCTCCGCGGCAGGGGGTGCGCCGGGCGTGCCGAGCGCGGCGGCGACGCATCCGATCTCCCGCTCGAGGCGCTGGATCTTCGCGAGCAGCGTGTCGGGGTGCCGCAGCGCGCCGGTCCGGATCCCCGTGCGGGCCGCGCGGGTTTCGTAGGCCGGACCGATGCCGCGGAGCGTCGTGCCGATCTTCCCGTCGCCGGCGGCGCTCTCGCGGGCGGCATCGAGCAGGCGGTGATAGGGAAGGATCAGGTGCGCGCGATCGGAGATCTTGAGGTGCCGTTCGACCTCGATCCCCGCCGCCTTCAGGCCGTCGATCTCCTCGAAGAGCGCGTCGAGATCGAGCACGACGCCGTCGCCGATCCACGCCTCGCGGCCCCGAATGACCCCCGCCGGCAGAAGATGGAGCGCGAAGTGGCGGTCCCCGAACTTGACGGTGTGCCCGGCGTTGTGGCCGCCGTGGTACCGCGCTACCGCGTCGTAGCGGTCGGAGAGAAGATCGACGAGCTTTCCCTTCCCCTCGTCGCCCCACTGGCCGCCGAGGACCGCAAGCGTCTGTATCCGTTGGTCAGGCACGCCGTGGCGAAGTATCGCACGGATCGCGCGCGGCGTTCTATCATCGGCGCATGCGACGCATCCGCCTGACCGGCGATCGCCTGACCCTCGACGACCTGGAAGCGATCGCATCGCGGGACGCGACGGTCTCCCTCTCTCCCGAGGCCCGGCGCAGGATCGCGGCGTCGCGCCGCGTCGTCGACCGGCTCGCGCGGCGGGGGACGGTCTCCTACGGCATCACGACCGGCTTCGGGAGGTTCTCCGACGTCGTGATCCCGAAGGACCGCCTCGCCGAGCTCCAGAAGAACCTGGTCCGCAGCCACGCGGCGGGGATGGGAGCGCCGCTTCCCCCCCCGTTCGTGCGAGCGATGATCGCTTTGCGCGCGAACACGCTCGCGAAGGGCTTCTCCGGGATCCGCGCCGCGACCGTCGAGGCGTTGCTCGCGATGCTCGCGGCCGACGTTCTCCCGGTCGTCCCGGAGCAGGGCTCCGTCGGCGCGTCGGGGGATCTCGCTCCGCTCGCGCACCTGGCGCTCGGGCTGATCGGGGAGGGGGATGCCTTCTGGCGTGGACGGCGGATGCCGGCGGCGCAGGCCCTGTCCCGCGCCCGCCTCGCCCCGGTCGAGCTCGGTCCGAAGGAAGGGCTGGCGCTCATCAACGGCGTCCAGATGACGTGCGCGGTCGGCGGGCTCGCGCTCGCCCGCGCGCTGCGGCTCGTCAAGGTCGCCGATCTCGCCGGCGCGATGTCGCTCGACGCCTCGCGGGGGAGCGACGTCGCCTTCGACCGCCGCATCATGGCCGCGCGGCCGCATCCCGGCGCGATCGCGTCGGCGGCGAACCTCCGGAAGCTGATGGCGGGAAGCGCGATCCGCGAATCCCACCGGAACTGCGGAAGAGTCCAGGACAACTACGCGCTGCGCTGCATGCCCCAGGTGCACGGCGCCGTGCGAGACGGCCTCGAATACGCCCGCCGCGCGATCGAGACCGAGATGAACTCCGCCTCGGACAATCCGATGGTCTTCGCCGGCCGGGGCGAGATCCTCTCCGGCGGCAACTTCCACGGCGCTCCCGTGGCGGCGCCGCTCGACCTTGCGGCGATCGTCCTGACCGATCTGGCGTCGATCTCGGAGCGCCGCGTCGAGAAGCTCGTCAACCCGTCGCTGTCGGGGCTCCCCGGCTTCCTCACCGAGGAGGGGGGGCTCCAATCCGGCTTCATGCTCGCGCAGGTGACGGCGGCGGCGCTGACGTCGGAGTGCAAGGTGCTCTCGCATCCGGCGTCGGTCGACTCGATCCCGACGGGCGCCGCCAAGGAGGACCACGTGTCGATGTCTCCGATCGCGGCGCGAAAATTCGCGGCCGTCGTCGACAACGTGACGCGGGTGCTCGCGATCGAGATCCTGGCGGCCTGCCAGGCGCTGGACTTCGCCAGGCCTCTGAAAAGCTCCGCGCCGATCGAGGAGGCGCGGAGGATCGTGCGCCGGCGCGTCAAGACCTGGAAGAAGGACCGCTTCATCGCGCCGGACCTCGAGGCGGGGGCGGAGCTCGTCGACGGCGAGCTCGGCGCGTTCGCCGAAGATCTCCTCTGACGCGAGCCGGTTCCGCTCCGTAGAGAGACGGGAGCAAACGCGAGGGCGCCTCGCGTTCCGGAATCGATGCAATTGCAGCAAGCTTTCGACAGCGAAGGCGGGGAAAATGCCTCGATGCGATCCATCCGCCTCGTCATCACGCTCGCTCTGCTGACGATCGCGAATCCGGCGTTGCGAGCGGCGGGCCGGGCCTGGACGTCGAGCGGGCCCGGCGCCGCGACCGCCGCCGCGGTGGATATCGCCGATGCGCGCACGGTGTGGACCGCCGTTCCGGCCTCGACCGGGGTGACGGAGATCTTTCAGAGCGACGACGGCGCGACGACCTGGCGACCCGTGGGGACCGTGCCCCTGTCGTGGGTCACGCGCTTTTCCCCCGGCCTTTCCGGCATCCTGTACGCCGCGGGGTACGAGACCGTCAACGGCGACTTTCCCGTTTCCTTGCCGGCGATCGCGAAATCGACCGACCGCGGGGCCACCTGGCGCGTCGTCTACACGAGCGGCTTCTGCGATGTCGTTCCGGTTCTCGAGGTGGATCCGCGGGATCCTTCGGTGGCGTTCGCCGCCGACGACATTTCGTGCCACGGCTTCGGGGGCACTCTCCTCCGGACGACGGACGGAGGTGCGGCCTGGAGTTCGATTTCGCCGTCCTTTCCGCCGGGGGTATTTCCGGACGTGAGCGGTTTCGCTCTCGCGCCTTCCGATCCGAGCGTCCTTTACCTCGTCCAGGGCGGCGGCTGGCGAAGCGACGACGGAGGGGAATCCTGGACGGCGATCCCTTCGCCCGGCGGCTTTCTGGCCGTCGACCCGGCTTCTTCTCGCCTCATTTATGAGGCGGATTACGTCAACGGCGGTGTCTTCCGCAGCGACGATGGAGGAATGACGTGGGCGCCGAGCGGGCTGACGGGCCGCGCGGGCATTCTGCAGGTCCTGACAGACCCGTTCGTTCCCGATTCGGTCTTCGCCCGGACCTGGACGGACATCTTCGCCTCCTTCGACCGCGGTGTGACGTGGCGGACGCTACCGGCTCTCGGTCGGACGATCAACGACCTCTCGGTCGCCGGCGGGCGGGTCTCGGTCGCGACCGACGACGGCGTATTCGTGTTCCACGACGTGCGGGCGACCGCCGTTCCTGCCACCGATCCCGCGCGGATCTCCGGGGCTGGGTGGACGACCGGTGGCCCACCGCTCGTATCGTCCGGGGAGGTCGCGGGCGTGGCGACCGACCCTCTGCGGCGCAACGTCGTGTATGCGAGCGACGGAAACGGATTCTTCGAAAGCGAAGATGCGGGGTCGCACTGGACTTCGCTGAGCGCGACGCCCCTGACCTCCGTCCTCGCGGTCGACGCGTCGAGCTCCGCCTACGCCGGAGCGCCGGGCGGAGGGATCGTCCGATCGATCGACCGGGGGCGCGACTGGGCCGCGGCGGACGACGGTCTGACGTGTCCCGCGATCTCGGATCTGGCCGTGTCGAGCTCGTCGCCGAACGTTCTGTACGCGGCGGCCGAAAATCCTTCCCACACCGAGCAACAGTGCGGCGGAGTCTTTCGAAGCGACGATTCGGGCGAGCACTGGCGATCGCTCGGGGATTCGATGGTCGCTGGCATCGCCGTCGACCCGTCGAATTCCGACGTCGCGTACGTGACGTCTTCCTATCCCTCCGCGAGCCTTGCCAGGACCGAGGACGGCGGAACGACGTGGTCGACGCTGCCGTTCACGCCGGGGACGAGCGCGGTCGCGATCGACCCGACGGATCCGGCTCACCTTTATGCCGTCGGCGTGCCGCTCGGGGCCCACGGGGCTCCTCCTCCCGCAGTGTGCGAGAGCCGCGACCGCGGCGACTCATGGGAAATTCTCGCCGTTCCCGAGGGGCAGCTCTTCTCGTTCCTTCTCGTCGATCCGGTGAACCCGGACGTTCTATTCGCGTCGAGCTCGGGGAATGTCGCCCTGGGCGGAGTATTCCGGAGCGGCGACGGCGGAGCGCACTGGTCGCCATTCGGTCTCGACGGCGAGCCGGTTGCTGTCCTTGCGATCGACGCGGCGGGACGAATTCTCCACGCGAGCGTGGCGGGGAAGGGAATCTTCGACAGATCGATCGGGCGGCCGACGATCGGTTCTCCAGCGGACGGCGCCGCCCGAATCCCGGGCTTGATCCACTGAAGCGCGGCGTTTCGCTAGAATAGCCGCGATGACCGCCGTCCACCCCGCCGTGCGCGCGGCGCGCGGAACCGCGCTGCGGGCGAAGTCGTGGCTCACCGAGGCGCCGCTCCGGATGCTCGAGAACAACCTCGATCCCGAGGTCGCCGAGAAGCCCGACGAGCTCATCGTCTACGGCGGCTCCGGCAAGGCCGCGCGCAACTGGGAGTGCTTCGAGGCGATCACGAGGACGTTGAAGCGCCTCGAGGCCGACGAGACGCTCCTCGTCCAGTCGGGCAAGCCCGTCGGCGTCTTCAAGACGCACGCGAACGCGCCGCGGGTCCTCATCGTGAACTCCATGCTCGTGCCCGCGTGGGCGACGGGCGACGAGTTCCGGCGCCTGGAAGGGCTGGGCCTGACGATGTACGGCCAGATGACCGCCGGCTCCTGGATCTACATCGGCTCGCAGGGAATCGTGCAGGGGACGTTCGAGACGCTCGCCGAGGCGGGGCGCCGGCACTTCGGCGGCGAGCTCTCCGGGCGGCTCTTCGTCTCCGCCGGGCTCGGCGGGATGGGAGGCGCCCAGCCGCTCGCCGCGACGATGAACGGCGCGACCGCGCTGCTCGCCGAAGTCGACCCGGCGCGGATCGAGAAGCGCATCCGGACCCGTTATCTCGACCACGCGATGACCGGCCTCGACGCCGCGATCGACCGGGCGCTGGCCTTCCGCGACGCCAGACGCGCCGTCTCGATCGGCGTCGAGGCGAACGCCGTCGATCTCCTGGAGCGGCTGATCGCGCGCGGGATCGTCCCCGATCTCCTGACGGACCAGACTTCGGCGCACGACGAGCTGACCGGGTACGTCCCGCACGGGATCCCCTACGCCGAAGCGCTCCGCCTGCGGGCATCGGACCCCGCCGGCTACATCCTCCGCGCAAAAGCTTCCATGGCGGCGCACGTCCGCGCGATGCTGGCGCTGCAGGAGCGCGGGGCCGTCACGTTCGACTACGGCAACAACCTGCGCGGTCAGGCGAAGAGTGCCGGGGTCGAGAACGCGTTCGACTTCCCCGGTTTCGTGCCGGCCTACATCCGGCCGCTCTTCTGCGAGGGAAACGGGCCGTTCCGCTGGGCCGCGCTTTCGGGCGACCCGGAGGACATCCGGACGACCGACCGCGCGCTCCTCGAGCTCTTCCCGGAGAACGCGACGCTTCGCCGCTGGTTGACGCTCGCCGAGGAGAAGATCGCCTTCCAGGGGCTGCCCGCCCGCATCTGCTGGCTCGGCTACCGCGAGCGCGACCGGGCGGGGGTGCGGTTCAACGACCTCGTCCGCACGGGACGCGTGAAGGCGCCGATCGTCATCGGGCGGGACCATCTCGACGCCGGCTCGGTCGCGTCGCCCAACCGCGAGACGGAGGGAATGCGCGACGGCTCGGACGCGATCGCCGACTGGCCGATCCTGAACGCCCTCCTCAACACGGCCTCCGGAGCGACGTGGGTCTCGGTCCATCACGGCGGCGGCGTCGGCATCGGCTACTCGATCCACGCGGGACTCGTCGTCGTCGCGGACGGCACTCCCGAGGCCGAGGAGCGGCTCCGCCGGGTGCTCACGAACGATCCGGGCACCGGCGTGATGCGGCACGCCGACGCGGGATACGAAAAGGCGATCGAGACCGCTCGCACGCGGGGGCTCGATCTCCCGATGTCGCGTTAGTGTCCCGAGTCGGGAATGCGCGGGCGGCCATAGCGCGCTGTGCGCGCTCACTTCAAATGCTCCCGGGCGGCCTTCGGGCAATCTGCTGCGCCGGCGCGACGAGGTCCCCGCGAAGGCGGGGATGGCACCGCATCGGCTTCATCGCGCCGACTTGTAGCTCACCCCGCGGCGCTCCGAACAAACGGCACGCTATTCCCAACTCGGGACACCGATGACCTCCGCCGTCTTTCTCCTCCTTTCTCTCGCTTTCGCCTCGCCCCGCTCGACCCCTTCTCCCGCCGCCGCGCGCCGCGCCGCCGAGCTCCGGCGCGGGTGGGCCGACCTCGACGTCCGGGCGCGTACTTTTCTCCGCGCCCCCGCCGTCGCGTCGTCGCTGCGGGGCGGCGGCGTCGCCGTCGACCGCTCCGCGCTCTTCGCGGCCGCCGAGAAGGCGCTCGCCGGCGGACGCGTGGGGTTCTCGCTGACGCTGGTCGACCCGAACGGCGATCCGGCGGCGTGGGCGGGCCGCGCCCCGACGTTCTTCCCGATCGGGGACCCGGCGGGCGCGATCTGGTCCGCCGATTCCGTCGTCTTCTTCCGAACGCTGTCGCTGTCGTTTCCGTCGGAGGGCCGCGCGGGGAAGCTCGTCGAGGGATGGCGGGTGGCCCGGGCCACCGACGGAGCGCGCCTGTCGCCGGAAGGCGCGGCGGCCTGGAACCCGGCGGGGACCGCGCTGTGGGGAGGAGTCGATTCCGCGCCGGTGGACCGCGACGCCCGCAGGCGCCGGATCGCCCGCGCGGTGTTCGTTGGCGGGGGCGTGCTGCTCCTCGTTCTCTCGATCGTCCTTTCGCCGGGAGGGACGGGGAACCCCCTTCGGCACGGCTCCATCGGGTCGGCGATCCGCGCCGGCGTCAATCGGCCGGCGATCCGCGCCAGCGCCATTCGGCCGGCGATCCGCGCCGGCGTCATTCGGCCGGCGATCCGCGCCAGCCTTGCTCTCGGGTGGGGAGCGGCGGGAACCGCCGCGCTCGTATCGTCGACGCTCAAGCTCGAGCCGGGCGACTACGTGCGCGAGCCGGCCGTGATCGCCGGGTTCGCGCTCTCGGCCGCCGCGGCGGCGCTCTTCTCGCGTTCCGTCGGGCGCGCGCGCTCCTTCGCCCTTCCGGCGGCGCTGGCGGCCGCGGGATTCGTCGTCGGCACGCTCCGCCCGACTCCGGCCGGCGTCGCCGTGGCATTTGCCGCCGCGCTCCTCGGGCTCCTCGCCGGCGGGCCGGGGTCGGCGCCGCTGCGCGTGTTCGGTGCGGCCGCGCTCTCGGCCGCCGCGCTCTTCGGCCCGCTCGTCCTCTTTCGGCAGGAGCGCGCCATCGCGGGACGCCGGGCGGAGCTTTCGGCCTCGCGGCGCGCGGGCCGTTCCCCGTCGCACGGATCGGCGGCCGCCGCCGCGGCGATGCCCGCGGCGGTCGCCCGCACGGCCGCACGGTTCGCCGGAGCGCGACAGCAGGACCTGACCGACCTCGCGTTCAGCCTGTGGAAGTCGACGGGCCTCGCCGCCGAGGCCCCGGTCTCCGGCGTCCGGCTCTGGCGCGAGGGACGGCTGGTTTCGCGGTTCTCCGCGGGGATCCCGACCGAGTCGGAGAAGGAAACGAGCGTCGGAGGCGAGACCGTCGCGATCGAGCGCCGGCGTGTCCGCCTTCCGTCCCAGGCGGAGTTCGCGCCGGGGGAGGCGCCGCTCGAAGCGGAGATCGAGACGGCGCAGTGGCCGGCCTGGCGGTCGCTTCCGGAGCCCTTCCGGGCGTACCGGGAGCTCCTTCTCGGGCTCGACGCGCCTCCGCCGTCGGACCCGCCGCGCGTCTCGGAGCGCTTCCTCGAGAGCCTGACCGCCGCGACCGCCGCCGTGGCCGCGTGCATCGCGCTCGCGGCGCTGGGCGCCGCCGCCCTGCTCCTCTCCGAGCGCCGCCGCGTGCACCTGCGGCCGTTGACGTTCCGGGGGCGGATCACGGCGCTCTTCACCGCGCTCGTCCTCGTGCCGTTCCTCGCGGCCACCATCTACATTCGCCACACGATGGCGGTCCGGCTGCGGCGCGAGACGCTCGCGCACGCGCAGACGGCGCTCGAGACGGCGCGCACGGTCCTCGACGACTACCTCTTCGCGGCGGGCACCTCCCCGGGCCGCCGCCAGCTGATCGACGACGACCTCCTGTCGTGGATGGGAAAGATCGTCGGGCACGACCTCTCGATCTACACGGACGGCCGGCTGTTCTCGACGAGCCGCCGGGAGCTCTTCGCGTCGGGGCTCCTCCCGGAGCGAATCGACGGCGGCGCGCTCGGGAAGATCCTCGGCGCTCCCGCCGGATTCGTCGTCGAGAGCCGCCGGGTGATGCATCGTCCCTTCGACCAGGTCGAGGCGGCCCTCGCGTCGATCCCGGGGCGCCTCTCGTTCACCGGTCCGGCGGTGCTCTCGATCCCGCTGCTGCCCGAGCAGCGCGAGACCGAGGAGGAGATCGCGCGCCTCTCGGCGAGCCTCACCCTCTTCACGCTCGCGGTCTTCGGCCTTTCGCTGCTGCTGGGCGCGCGCACGGCATTCCGCGTAACCGGCCCGATCGGCGACCTGGTCGAGGGAACGCGCGCGGTGGCCGACGGCCGGACGCCCGCCGTGCCGCTGCCGGCCGACGAGGAGCTCAGGCGCCTCGTCGAGGCGTTCCTTTCGATGGCGTCGACCCTCGAGAAGCAGCGCGAGGACCTCGCGCGCGCCCAGCGGCTGCGCGCGTGGGCGGAGATGGCGCGCATCATCGCGCACGAGATCAAGAACCCGCTGACCCCCATCCGCCTCTCGGCCGAGCATCTCCGCGAGGTGTGGAAGCGCGGCGATCCTTCGCGCGACCAGGTCCTCGAAGAGTGCGTGACGAACATCCTTCGGCAGACCGAGTCGCTCCGCGCGATCGCGGCCGAGTTCTCCGACTACGCGCGCCTTCCCGAGCCGCACCGCGAGCCGGTCGCGTTGAAGCCGCTCGTCGAGAGCGTGGTCTCGGGATATGCCGCCTCGCCGCGAATCCGCTGGGAGGTCGACGTCCCCGACGTCGAGGCGTCCGCGGACCGGAAGCTCGTCGCGCGCGCGCTCACGAACCTCGTCGGAAACGCCCGCGAGGCGGTCGGCGACGCGGGCGGACGGATCGCCGTCCGTCTCTTCGCCGCGGACGGCCGGTGGGTCTTCCGCGTCGAGGACGACGGCCCCGGCGTGGCCGTACCGGACATGCCGAAGCTCTTCGAGCCGTACTTCTCGTCCAAATCGGGGGGCAGCGGGCTGGGGCTCGCGATCGTCCGCAAGATCGCGCAGGAGCACGGAGGCGATGCGCGCGCCTTCCGGCTCTCGCCGCGCGGTTTCGCGGTGGAGTTCGACTTCGCGGCCGCGCCGGGAGGGCCGGCCGGCGAGTCGCCGGCTGCCGTTGGCGAGGCATGAGGCGCATGCCGTCGGCCTCCCTTGTCCCCGCGGGAGAAGGCGT